>CAJWBY010000015.1 GCA_913020705.1 uncultured Colwellia sp. | reverse complement strand
AACATTTGTAACGGAAAAATAATGACGAAGTTATCAAACGAAAAAAATGAAACCTTTAAAACTAATCCTTACGGTGAAAAATACCTTTATTCAATTAATCGCCATACTTTTAATAAAGAGAGCTCTAGTAGTGTTTATAAGCGACACTTCGCTAAAACATTTGAAAAAGAAGATAGTCTTTACCTTATTTTTGGGACTGACTCAGGCTTATTAACTAAGTTTATCTTAGAACAAGAAACAGCTAAAAATTCTCGCTTCCTTTTTATCGAACTCCCTCATGTTATTGAGCAGATAAAACAAGTTATTCCTACGCATTACGATAAGGATATATTTGCTTTCACCACGCCAGATAAATGGAAAGAAGACGCTGAAGCATTTGAAATAAGCTTATATATACACAAAGATAGTATTCGTTATATTAAATCACTTGCTGTGGTTAATGCTTATTGGGTTGAATACGCTTCAAAAAACCAAGATATTATTCGTGCATTAGAGATATTATTCTTTTTCACTAGAGCTATCATTGGTGTATATCCTTTTATGACACGCCAATTAATAAATATATCTGAAAATCGGCATTCATCTGCGTTACTTAATGATCTATTCTCAGGAAAGACCTGTGCGATATTAGGAGGAGGCCCTTCACTCGATGACGATATTCAATGGCTAAAAGATAACCAAAAAAACATTGTGATTATCGCTGTATCTCGAATTGCAAAGTTACTGCTTAAACATGAATTGATACCTCACATTATTGTTTCAGTTGATCCCTACAATGTCAGCTTTGATGTGAGTAAAGAGTTATTGCAATTACCTCCTCAGGTTCTTTTTTTACATGCAAACTGCGTAACTCCAAATTTATTGTCACAATGGCATGGGAGAAGCATTTGTATTGGAAAGAGATTTCCATGGGAAGATGACGCTGATAAAAACAGCAGTATTATGAGTGGTCCTACCGTCACAAATGCTGCGTTGAAAGCCGCAATAGAAATGGGATTCAGCAACATTCTCCTCTCCGGTGTCGACTTGTGTTATTCGCAAACGGGGGTGAGTCATGCATCCGGCAGTAACGAGGCAAAAGTTGGACCAATATTAGGGCAACCAGGAGTTTGGGTTGAAACCTATTCAGGTGATAAAGCAGAAACATCAATTTCATTTGATAATGCGGTATTATCTTTATCTGGACAAGCAGAACAAGTCAAAGATCAAGGCGTTTGTGTTTATAACCTATCAAAAAATGCAGCACGTACAAAAAATATTGAACATATTCCAACTTCCCAGTTATCTTTTGACGAAGAAGAAGAAGATATTTGGCTGAAGATACATTCCGCTTTGCCTGAAATTAGTCAGTCCGCCATTCGAAAAGATAACAATTTAATTTTAAATAAAGTTAGTAAAGTATTAAAGAATATTCAAAAAATAAAACTTCTTGCCGAAGAAGCGCTTCAATGCAACATAAAGCTATTTTCGGTGAAAGGTAAAGAGAGTGAAAATTTTAAATACAAATTACGAATGGATAAAATTGAGAAAAAACTCACTACCAGCTATAAAAAAACAGAAGGATTTGTTAAAAACTTTGGTTTGAATGAGTTTATAAAATCTGCACAAACGTCCCATGATGATTGGTCTGATGAGAAAATACAAGAAACAGGACGTTTATACTATCAAGCATATATTGACTCAAGTAATACCTTAATAAAGCTTATTCAAGGCTGTATAGAGCGTATTAAAAGTAGAGTAGAAGAAGAAAAAGAGTCCCCTAATTTTGATATTATCTTTAAACAATGGCAAAAAGATGGACACTTTGGTCGTGCTCAATCTTGGCTGAAGAATGGTCGCCACACTTCAGTGCAGCTTACGGACGAATTAACGACCAAATTTGATGAATATTCCACAAAATTTGAAAAAGTACTTAATGATGATGACTCTCCACACTTAGCAAGAACTAAAAGGGAAGCTTCATTAATAGGTGTAAGAAGAAAAATAATAGTTTTATTTCATCAAAAAAATATGGATGGGTTAAATGTATTAGCAAATAGTCTGTCTATCTATTCAGGTAATGAAGATAATATTAAGGTAGCTGAAGAACTTTGCGTACTTGCACACGCCTTTTATTTTGTTTTAAAAGGACAAGAAGCCAAAGCGATGCAATATTTTGACCTGTTAAATCAAGATAAAATAAAAGAA
Source organism: uncultured Colwellia sp. (assembly GCA_913020705.1). The sequence continues at coordinate 42,592 of CAJWBY010000015.1, read as the reverse complement.
GATGAGCTACAACAAATAGCATCTCTCGCGCTAAAACTTAAAGACTACGACAGAGCAGAGTGGACTTTTAAGCGCTTATCGGACTTAGCGAGCATTTACACTTCTCAGTATGCAAAAATATTAAAATTATTAGGGAAGATTGAACAATCCATTGATTGCTATACCAGCTATTTAGAGGAAAACCCTGAAGATGTGCAAGCTTGGCTCTCTTTAGGAGACCTATACAAGGGAATAAATGCAGATGATTCTGCTAAAAAGGCTTTTGAATTTGTTTTAGTACATGAACCAAATAATCATTTTGCACTGGAATACTTAAATAAGGTTTAATTAATTTAAAGAGTAACAAAAACATTTCGAAGGTACTTTTATAACTACTTATAACGACTTATAACGTATGGATTTTTTGTATGGGTACCTTTTTTCAAATACCATGAGAATTTTTCAATTAACATAAGCGTAGCTCATCTCTAATACAGAGTGGTGGGATAGTGCTTAGGTTACTTAAGCATAATTTTAGCCGCTTTTTCAAAATCGTCTAGAGTATCAATATCTATAGAGTCTCGTTCATTCATTGTATAAGGTATACATTTACCATTATAAAATTGCGTTAAGTCGCTAGTAGGTAAAATAAAAATAGCCCCATTAGGTAACATGATACCTTTATTCTTTTGTCGAGCATGCGAGGTTTTTTCGTGCTCTTCTTTGTCAACGAATTGAGCATACCCTTGCTGGTCACAATTCATTATCCACGCATATTTTGCAGGTACCGAAAAACAAGAAAAAACTCTAACATTACTTTCGTTCATATTTTGATAATAAAGCTTCAATGCTTCATCAATATGGACAGACGTACGAAGCGGTGAGGTTGGCTGCAGATTTACCAGTGTAGTAAAGTCACCAAATTTTTTCTGAATTTCATGATAACCATGCTGTAATGCAGCCATTAAAGATGCGTCGTCACCTGCTAATTCTTCAGGACGTAAAACAACCTGAGCGCCACAACTGGTGGCGATTTCGGCATACTTTTTAGAATCTGTTGATACAACCACAAGATCTATAGACTGGCTTGCAAGTGCTGCTTCTATGGTCCAAGCCATCAATGGCTTATCATGCAGTGGTTTAATATTTTTATTTTTCAGCCCTTTAGAGCCACTTCTTGCACCAATAAAAGCGAGGACTCGATTATTCACACTCATTAAAAGTCTTTTTCCACATCTATTTGCGCTTGGTTATAATCATTCCATTTCCCTATATCACGCCAATATTCATGTATTGGGAAAACTGAAACTTTGTCACCTATCGCAATTTGTTCACTGATCAATGTAGGCATATCAATCACTTGATTCTTAGCGACTCGATTAATCAAAGAAGGTGTGATTACATAAATCCCAGCATTAACGAAAAATTTATTAGTGGGTTTTTCAACCATACTGACTAACTCATGGCCATCAGTTTCTACAACACCATAAGGTACTTGGTATTCATACTCCGTAACGCACATTGTCGCAATACCATCTTTTTCATTGTGATATGCCAATAAATACTCTAAATCAACTTTAGTCAGTAAGTCCCCGTTCATCATGATAATGGGTAAATCTGGCAAATCATTAGGCAATAACCCCAAAGCACCACCCGTACCCAACGGGTGTTCTTCATAAATATATTTAATATCTACGCCCCACTGAGAGCCATCACCAAAATAATCCTGAATTTTTTCAGGCATATAATGAGTGGAAATATAGAAATTATGAAAACCTGATGCTATGAAGTTTTCCAATATGTTTTCAAGAATAGGTTTACCACCGAGCTTTAATAGTGGCTTAGGGCAATTATCGGTCAATGGTTTTAATCGAGTACCAAAACCACCAGCCATAAGAAATACAGGATTATCGTGATGTGAACGTCGTACAATTTTTTGTAAAGTCTCTAAACCAACTAAAATACCTTTCTTAACAATTGGGATCGCTAATAAAGCATTCTTATTCATTAAGTTTAATAACTTACTACGAGAAGTACCAAATTCTGCTGTTAGTGGTGTTTTGTGCATAACATCAGCTATGGAGCAATCCATACTTTGGTGACGTATCAATGCTCGCCTAACGTCACCATCAGTAACTATGCCTAGAAGCTTATTTTCAGTATCAACAACTAAAGCTAATTGAAGCGCACCTTTATCAATAACTTCAATAGTTTCAACCATAGTTGCAGATGGCTGAATTAATATACTTTCCCAATTTTGACACATAAATTATCTTCCAAGTAACCGAATGCTAATATACAAGAATTAATTTTTTAATTGCAATAATTAAACCACTTTACACCGACTCAATTCGAATAAGCTGTTCAGGCTTAAAGTTATCTAAGGCTTTACTGCCGAGTATTTCATAATATTGATTTGGAGGTATTCCTGTCCCTGGCCTTTTTATCATCAAGTTGTTTTCCGTTAACAGTTCACCTTTACGTATATCTTCTTTGGCAATAATACTTTTACGTGCGATGGCTTTATTTTTCTCCTCACAGGAACTTGCGATTTTGACTGCTTTGCCTAACGAAACCTCTACTTCTCTAATCCCTGCAACGAGGGCCTTTAATTCGTCAGGTTCTATAGAAGCTTTGTGATCTGGCCCTTGCATATTTCGGTCTAAGGTAAAGTGTTTCTCAATCACACAAGCTTCACGTGCAACCGCAGCTAACGAGATCGATATACCAGCGGTATGATCTGAGTAACCGATGGGTAAATCAAAAGTGTCAGCCATAAGATCCATAGCTTTTAAATTCACTTGGTTAAAAGGTGCAGGATATTCGGTTGTACAATGCAATAATGTTACTTTTTCCTTAAGCTGCTTTTGTCCTTCCTTTGATTTATAAGCTTGAAAAAAAGCATCACGACTTGGAGCTAATTTTTCAGTTCTATTGATTAGCCCATAAGCAATAACAGCCAACGCAAACTCAATTTCAGGAAGTGTCGACATACCCGTAGATAAAATGATGTCACACCCTGTAAGTGCATGTTCAAGAACAAAAGGTGCGTTAGTGATTTCGCCTGATGGGATTTTTAGCCGAGTTAGGTTCATGGTTTCAGTAAGGAACTTTAAGCTCAATGAGTCAAACGCCGTTGATAAATATTCGATATTTCTACTGTCACAATATTTTTTTATCGACATGTGGCTGTCAAAACTAAGTTCTAAGCCTTTCAGCATAGACCATTGTGACTCTTTTTTTTCGGTGTTTTTTATTTGATAATCCGCTTGCTTAGCTTCAGAGGTAACAAGCTCATCTGCCTTGAACGTTTGGAATTTAATAATATCTACGCCGGCATCAATAGCAGCGTCAACCAACTTTATCGCAAGCTCTTCACTACCATTATGATTTACACCTGCTTCAGCGATGATTAATGTTGAAATCATATATGTCCTTACCACAATTTATTATTGGTTTTGATTACAATGGATTTTAGTCGTTTACATTAATATCAATGTCGTAGAAAGATTTTTCAAGCAATGAATCAATGTTAACTGTCATTAATTTTTCAACAATTCTTTCTGATGCTCCTCCTCTTCCGTAAGGATTTACAACATGTAAAGGTTCCTGTTGGAGGGCCATTTTTATCGATTTAGAAATAGATTCAACTGATTCGCCACAATGAAAAACTGAATCAGCACAAACACGCCCTTTTTGCCTGTCCCCTATATTAACTGTAGGTACTTGAAATGATGGTGCTTCGATTATTCCACTTGATGAATTGCCAATAACTAAAGAAGCATGCTTCATTGCGGATAAATAATTGAGTTGTCCCATAGATTCAAATAGTTTGGTCCGTTCTGTATATTTGGATACAAATGTTTTCAGCACATCAATCAGTTGACGCCCATTTGTATCAGCATTTGGAAAGGTAATGAGAACTTGATAGTTTGGATATTCAGCTAAAACGCTTAATAGATTGTCTAATGCAAGTTTTGCTTCATTTGAAGATAATGTGACGGGATGATAAGTGATCAAAAAATACGCATCTAATTGAGGGAACTCTATAACATCAGCTAATTGCTTCTTTGACAGTAACGGAAGCTTATCTATATTATCTAACCCTGGGGCGCCAGAATCAAAAACCCTACTTGGGTGCTCTCCTAATTGGATAACTCTATTTTGATATGTTTTCGTTGCTGTGAAATGCAGGTGAGACATTTTGCTAATCGCATGTCTGATAACATCATCAACTGCACCTTCTGTCTTTTCTCCACCATGAATATGTGCGATCGGAATGTTGGTTAGCATGGCACATTGTGCAAGCGCTAAACATTCATATCTATCTCCTAATAAAACTAATAAATCTGGTTGTAATCTTTCCATACAATCAGCACCAGCAATTACCGCTAATGCTAAGGATTTACTTATGGCTAGTGATGAGTCTGATGAAAGTAAAAAATCTAAACGTTCAGTAACAAGAAAACCGTCTTTTTCAATATTGTCTATAGTGTGTCCAAATTCATGGGACAAATGGCTACCACCGACAAGTAATTGCAGGTCAACATTATCAGCGTCACGAAGTCCCTTTAATATCCAATAAAGTAAACCATACTCTGCACGTGTGCCGGTAAATACTGCAATTTTTTTCATCACTTTTCCTTTAATAATGAACCGAACTATACGTTATAAATATTGTGTTTATATTTTTTCAAATGTTCTGGGTTAACAAACCAATCAATCGTTTTAGTTAATCCGGTTTTCAAATCATATTGAGGCGTAAAATCAGTCAATTTGTTCATTTTGGCATTGTCACACCATAAACGGTTCACTTCTGACTTTTCAGGACGTATACGTTGTTCATCTAAAATAAACTCAACATCACTCCCCATAATTTCTTTAATTAAGCGCAAAGTATCTCCAACACTTATTTCAAAATTTGAACCTATATTTATTGTTTCTCCAACACATGATTGATGTTCTGCTAATGCAAGAAACCCGCAACATGTGTCTTCTACATAATTAAAATCACGTGTCGGGCTAACATCACCCAGTTTAATTTGCTTTTCACCATTAGCTATCTGACTAATAATGGTAGGAATGACTGCTCGGGCTGATTGCCGCGGCCCATATGTATTAAAAGGTCGTGCAATAGTCAAAGGTAAATCGAAGGCATTAAAATAACTCATTGCCATTGCATCGGCTCCAATCTTAGAGGCGCTGTAAGGTGATTGAGCTTGCAGTGGATGCTTTTCGTCGATGGGCACGTACTGTGCTGTTCCATAGACCTCACTTGTTGATGTGTGAATAATTCGACTCACATTATTATCTAGTGCGGCTTGGCATATATTTAGCGTACCTGTTACATTTGTTGAAACGTACGACTCAGGTGCGATATAAGAATATGGAATGGCAATAAGTGCTGCCAGATGAAAAATCATATCAACATTTTTTGTTATATGACGGCAGAAGTGAGGATCTCGAATATCACCGCAAATGATCTCTACTTGATCTTTACAACTGATGTCTTCCAACCAACCCCAATGATTAAATGAATTATATTGCGCTAAAGCTTTTACTTTATAGCCTTTAGCCACGAGTAATTCGACCAGGTGAGAGCCTATAAAACCGTCAGCTCCTGTAACAAGTACCTTATTATTATTCATCAGAACCTTCTATTTATTAATGCTAAAACATACAGATGCAATGAGAAGTTTAAACGAAAATAGGATTTACAGCAGTGACTTTTGATAAGCTTTAATTGCTTTTTTGCCCTTTTCTTGTTTTTTTCGCTTGTCGAGAATATCATCTCTTTGTTTTATAGCAAATTTAATGGACAAAGCATCCCTTTTTTGAATACTTATTAGAAATTCGCGGTATTGAGATGAAAGAACAGTAGAGGGGGATATTTCAGTTAACTTAGCAACGCTTTCAGCTAACTGCTCAAGCAATGCATGACGCTGAACCAACAGCGACTCACACTCGGCTTCATTTTCACTTTCAAGTAATTTCTCTACCTTGGTTGAAAGCTCATTAATGGTTCCAAATAACTGCTCAACTGTCAAAGTTAAGCACCTTTAGCTAATTTATTTTTTTCTCTAAGTAAATCATGCCCTTCTTGCTTTGAAGCTTCAGGCATTTCAAACCATGCATTTCTTAATGGCTTAAGTAATTCAATAATTTCATCTATGCGACTCCCATCCATTGAGAGGCTCACCTGATTTATTACATCTATACAATAAATGTATAAATCGTCAAAACGTTTAGACACTACAGGTTCGGCATCAAAATCTAATGAATTTCTCAATGCAGAGATAATATTCATAAATTTAGTGACTGTTTGAGACTTCAATTCAAAGTCTTTACGCTCGATAGCGCCCTTTGAAATAGCTAAACTTTGCAGTGCACCATCAAACATCATTAGAATAATTTGATGTGGTTCCGAGCTCATTATAGTACTTTCAATATTTACTTTTTTATATGCTTTTAAATTCTGTCTCATAAATTTCTCCTACGTTCTTGAAGTAGAGCTAACTAATTAATCTTTCTCTATCGGGGCAAGTGCGGACGTTAAAAAACTAGAGGTTGCATTAAAACCTGCTACTGTTGAATCAAGAAAAGAGAACCGGCTACGTAAAGTTTCTTCGTAACTCCTTAATCTCGTTTCTAATGTTTCATAATCTTCACTTATACCCGTTAAATCTACATTTAGTGCCGTTTGTCTTTGTGTCAAAGAACCGTCAGAATCGTTATAACTATCGATTAAATCTGTTATTTGACTGATAACTCCATCACTAGTAGCAAAAATCGCTCCAACTTCATCAAGATTATTTGTGATTGCATCATTTAGCTGATCTGCACCTGAGTCTAAAGTGCCAATGCCCGTTACGGATATTTCTAATTTCCCTTCTGCATTGACTAAAATCCCCATACTACCCAAAGAGTTAAAATCACCAGAAATTGAAGATACAGTATTGGTAACAATATTACTTAGTTGGCTTTTCATTGACCTAACTTCAGGGTCAAAGGCTAAACGTCCTTGAACTGGAGCCCCTAAGCCAATGAGGTTTTCTACCATCGCATTATAACCCGCCACAAATTCATTTATTAATGTAGAAGCGACACTTGTATCTTGCGCAATATCTAATGTTGCAGCACCTGAAGCTGTCACTTGATTCGCAACAATAGTGACATCTTCAATGCTATTTTTAAATTCATTGGTTGAACTAGAAACGACATTCCCATCAATTTCAATAATTCCATTTTGTGCAGCGTTAGTTTCTGTCGTGGTGGCTAAATTATCTAGTGCCGTATCAGCGGTGGTAACCGTTAGTGCATTATCGGTTCCAGTTTCAGATGAACTATAGCTTAAGTATGTACCGCCATCGTGATTTACCAGCGTAACGTTGACACCGAAATTGGTAGATTCTTCGTTGATTTTATCGCGTATAGCTGAAAGGTCATCTGCAGCATCAATAGCAACATCAAAGGTGTCACCATTCGCTGAAGTGAACGTTAAAGAGCCATCGCCAACAGTTGTAGATGAGTCAGTAAAGTCTGACGTTTGAAGTCGAGTCGCTTCAGCAAGTTGCATAACTTCAATGGAAAATGAGCCATTAGTGGCAAAACCGTTTGTGGTAACTGAAATATCGTCATTACTTACATCAACTGTTTGTTCATAGAAATCATCAGCTGATGAAAGTTTTTCTGCAGCAGTTTGAAAAGTAGATAAGGCGGATTTAAAACTACCGATCCCAGATAGTTCGGTATTTATACGGTCTTCTTTTTCTTGTAAACGTATTTCTGTTGGGACAGATTCTGCCGTAACGAAAGCTTCAATTAATGATTCTAAATCTAAGCCTGAACCTATACCAGCTTGTGTAATATTCATAACACTGTCACCTCAAATACATTTGCCTCTAAATAAAGAGGCCTAATTAGATATTTTCATCAAGAAGTATACCAGTTTTTTGGCTTATATCTTGTTGCAAATCAATTATACGCTGAGCAATAGAAAGAATCTCTTCTGATGGAAACTGTTTTATCAATTCATTACTTTCAGAATCAAAAATTTTGATTACTGTTTTTTCAGAACCATCATCTTGAGTAAAGTTTACCGTACGAACCGGCATATTAATAAATTCTGAAATGGTTTTCATTGCATCAGATACATTAACCGATTGATCTAAAGACTCAGTTTCTTGCGCTAACTTGTCTTTATTCAATTGCTCTTGATCAACTTCTAATTTTTTTGATAATTCTTCAGATTTTTTGACTTCAACTGCCGTAATTTTTTCTAATGCAATAGCTTTGGTTAAATCTTTATCAATAGCGTTTGTTTGTTGCTTAGAAGTATTACCTGATGAAGTCAAATCATCTAGTGAAACTACCTGATTGTTTTTAAAAGCATTTATTGACATCGTACACCTCCAAACATTTAATCCCTAAAACCAAAATGACACTCAAGTATTGAGTGTCATTATTTTGTCGCTACAAATCAACGTCTATAATAATGACAATGCTATTTGTGGCTGCTGGTTTGCTTGAGCAAGCATTGAACTTGATGCCTGTTGTAACACTGAGCTTTTCGCTAATGCGGCACTTTCTGCTGCATAGTCTGTATCAAGCACTCGTGAACGTGAAGCTGATAAGTTTTGTGCGGTATTATCATTACTACGAATCACGGATGCAAAACGATTTTGTTTTGCACCTAAGTCAGCACGGGTAGTGTTAACTCTCACTAAAGCAGCATCTACTTGAGCTATCGCTGTTGATGCTCCGGTATTTGATGAAATTGTTGCAGCTCCACTTAACATAGTCGCAGCATCAAAATTTTGTCCAATAGAAACAGTAATCGTTTGGCCGCCATCTGCACCAATCTGAAAATCTTTAGCGACAAACGATGCATCAAGAAGCTCTTCACCTGCAAAGGTGGTTTGGTCTGAAATACGCGTTAATTCAAGCTCTAACTCGCTAAATTCTGCGTCAAGTGCAGTTCTATCCGCATTACTGTTAGATCCGTTAGCTGATTGAACAGCTAAAGTACGCATACGTTGAAGGTTGTTAGTATATTCGTCTAATGCACCCTCAGCCGTTTGCGCTAATGAAATACCATCGTTTGCATTTCGTGAAGCTTGGTTCAAACCATTAATTTGTGATGTTAAACGACTTGAAATTTGCAAGCCAGCGGCATCATCTTTAGCGCTATTAATTCTTTTACCTGAAGATAAACGTTCAAAATTACCCGCTAAATCATTCGTCGAGCTAGACAACTGACGTTGTGAATTCAAAGATTGAATATTGCTATTAACTACTAAAGCCATCTGAATACTCCCGGGTAAATATTACCCTATTAATATATAAATTTATAACTTATAAATATCTTATCGGAAGAAAACAAAATTACTTTAGCTTTTTAATTAATTGTTTGTTTACTTTTCCGACAGGTTTTATTCATCAATGAATAAAACCTGTTATCAAATATTATAATAATGACAATGCTATTTGTGGCTGTTGGTTTGCTTGAGCAAGCATTGAACTTGATGCCTGTTGTAACACTGAGCTTTTTGCTAATGCCGCACTTTCTGCTGCATAGTCAGTGTCAAGTACACGTGAACGTGACGCTGATAAGTTTTGCGCGGTGTTGTCATTACTACGAATAACAGATGAGAAACGATTTTGTTTCGCACCTAAGTCAGCACGAGTCGTGTTCACTAGTACTAAAGCGGCGTCAACTTGCCCTATGGCTGTAGATGCGCCTGTATCTGATGATATTGTCGCTGCTCCACTTAGCATCGCAGAAGCGTTAAAATCTTGACTAATAGAAACCGTAATGGTTTGGCCGCCATCAGCACCGATTTGAAAGTCCTTGCCAGTAAACGTAGCATTAAGAAGGCTTTCACCAGCAAATGTTGTTTGATCTGAAATACGCGTTAATTCAAGCTCTAATTCACTGAATTCAGCATTCAGTGCTGTTCTGTCAGCATCACTATTTGAACCGTTAGCTGATTGAACCGCTAATGTTCTCATACGTTGAAGGTTATTAGTATATTCGTCTAATGCCCCCTCAGCCGTTTGCGCTAATGAAATACCATCGTTTGCATTTCGTGAAGCTTGGTTCAAACCATTAATTTGTGATGTTAAACGACTTGAAATTTGCAAGCCAGCGGCATCATCTTTAGCACTATTAATTCTTTTACCCGAAGATAAACGCTCGAAATTACCCGCTAAGTCATTCGTTGAACTAGACAACTGACGTTGTGAATTCAAAGATTGAACATTACTATTAACTACTAAAGCCATTTGAATACTCCCGGGTAAAAATTACCCTATTAATATATAAATTTAATTCTCTTAAATACAGTATCGGAAGAAAGAACAATTACTTTAGTAATTTTATTCATTATTTTTCCGATTGGCTTTATCCCTCTATGAATAAAGCCTGTAATCAAAAACTATAATAATGACAATGCTATTTGCGGCTGTTGATTTGCTTGTGCAAGCATTGAACTTGATGCCTGTTGCAATACTGAACTTTTTGCTAATGCAGCACTTTCTGCAGCATAGTCAGTATCAAGTACACGTGAACGTGACGCTGATAAGTTTTGCGCGGTGTTATCATTACTACGAATAACCGAAGAAAAACGATTTTGTTTTGCACCTAAGTCAGCTCGAGTGGTGTTCACAAGAATTAAAGCATCATCAACTTGACTAATTGCAGCCGACGCTCCTGTATTTGAAGAAATGGTCACATTTGTAGACCCTAACATCGATGCTGCTCCAAAATCTTGACCAATTGATACAGTGATAGTTTGACCACCATCCGCACCAATCTGAAAGTCTTTAGCGATAAACGATGCATCAAGAAGTTCTTCACCTGCAAAAGTCGTTTGTTCTGATATACGTGTTAATTCAAGCTCTAATTCACTGAATTCAGCATTTAGTGCTGTTCTATCTGCATCACTATTTGAACCGTTAGCTGATTGAACCGCTAATGTACGCATACGTTGAAGGTTGTTAGTATATTCATCTAATGCACCCTCAGCGGTTTGTGCTAATGAGATACCATCATTTGCATTTCGTGATGCTTGATTTAAACCATTAATCTGCGACGTTAAACGACTTGAAATCTGTAATCCAGCAGCATCATCTTTAGCACTATTAATTCTTTTACCCGAAGATAAACGCTCGAAATTACCCGCTAAATCATTTGTTGAACTAGACAACTGACGTTGTGAGTTTAATGATTGAACATTACTATTAACTACTAAAGCCATTTTAAAACTCCTGGGTATAACACCCTACAAAAAGATAATAAGACGAAGCAATTAATTGTGTTCTCAATGCTTCCTGCAAACTTTATCGGACATGATTAAAAAAACTTTAAGCTTTTTTAAAACTTTATTAAGTAAAGATACAAAAAAAACACTAAGAGTTTGAATTATTAGTAATTTTTACAGCTGAAATTCGTAATGATATTTTAGATATTATATTCCAGTATAAAATCATCGTTACATTTAGAATTTCATAAAAACTCTATAATCATAAAATGTTAATTTACAGACAAAAAAAAAGCCCTAAAAGGGCTTTTGTACTTTGAATAAAATGATTAACGTTATTGTAATAACGACAGTGCAATTTGAGGCTGTTGATTGGCTTGCGCTAGCATTGAACTTGATGCTTGTTGCAGTACTGAACTTTTCGCTAATGCAGCACTTTCTGCGGCATAATCGGTATCCATAACACGTGAACGTGACGCTGATAGGTTTTGCGCAGTATTATCGTTACTTCGTATAACGGAACTAAAGCGATTTTGTTTTGCACCAAGATCTGCACGTGTACTGTTAACGGTACCTAATGCGGTATCAATTAAACCAATGGCTGTTGATGCTTGAGCAGCGGTAGAGACTGTAGGTGTACTGATAATAGCCGAAGCCGCAAAATCTTGCGGAATGGATAAACGTATTGTTTGTCCTCCATCAGCGCCGATTTGAAAGTCTTTACCTACGTAAGCACCGTTCAACAAGTTCTCACCTGCAAAACTCGCTTGATCTGAAATCCTCGTTAGCTCATTTGCAAGTTCTTGAAATTCTGAATCTAACGCGGATCTATCAGAGCTACTGTTTGATCCATTCGCTGATTGTACAGACAATGTTCTCATACGCTGTAATGCGTTAGTAAACTCGTCTAATGCACCTTCAGCAGTTTGCGATAAAGATATACCGTCATTCGCATTTCGTGTTGCTTGGTTTAAACCGTTAATTTGCGCGGTTAAACGATTAGATATTTGTAAACCCGCGGCATCATCTTTCGCACTATTGATTCGCTTACCTGAAGATAAACGCTCAAAGTTAGTTGAAAGAGCATTTGTAGAGTTACTTAATGCACGCTGTGAATTCAGCGATGCTATATTACTATTTACGACTAAAGCCATTGCTATCATCTCCTAATGTTAGGTAGTGGTTCTTTGCTGATAACAACATATCGATGGAACCACAGTGTATAATTTTTGACACATGAATATAAGAGCATATTGCATGCCAAATGTTATTTTTAAATATAATTAAATAAAGATAAGTCTTTTATTTTCACAAAAACTTGTTGAGCCGCCTGTAATGCGACTTGTGACTGTTCAAATTTTGAAATTGCTTTGGCATAGTCTAAATCTTCAATATTTGATTTTCCTTTGGACATAACCAATTCAGCATCTAAGTGACTAGTCTTCTGGTGATCAATAAGATTACCACGTACACCGGCATCAGTTTGACGAATGGTCATATGATTAAGCGCACTACTCAGTTGATTAAGGATCTCTTCATGATCAACTTGGTGTTGTTCTGGCGTTGCTGACGACGTACCCACATTCATCCAATCAATGGCTGATTTAATGGTGTCAAAAATACTGATGTTTTCTTCTTGTGCTAATATAAGTTGATCACCGGGCAAAGGGTTGCCGCTTATTTGTACTTCAACACCATTAAAGGCAATTGTTTGCCCAGCAGTATAAGTAGTCGTTGGATAAACGGCAGTACCATTACTATCTGTAACGGTTAAATCGCTTGGTGCCGTAAAACTAAACGTATATTCTGGTGGAAAACTCAAACTATCGAAGCTACTTGGATCAGCAATAACTGCATTTGCTACATTAATTCCTGAAGTATTTGTTATATAAGAAGGAGTAAAGTCTCCAATAGCATTATTCACATTTTGAAATGCTGCATCGCCTGTTTGATTCAATTCAACCATCACATTTTTAGCAATTTGGAGCTCTCGAATACCCGTGTCACCTTGATAATCAACAGAATTATCTGGTTGGATCACAAAGGGTTCGGTATCAACCTGAAAGCCTGAAAAAATATAGCCGCCAGTTTCATCTTTCGTGTTAGCGATGTTCAGTAACTCTTGTTGACTGTTACCTACTAGCTCAGATAAAGAATACAAATCTTCACTAGACAAACTACCGTTGTTGGCCTGAACAAACAGCTGCTTCAATTTTTGCAATATACCATCAGCGTTTGAAAAGGAAACTTCTTGCAAGCTATTACGACTTTCAGCTTGAGTGATATTGCGTTCGTATTTTTCAATATTTTGCAAACCTTCTTTGTAGCCTGCTAATGTGCCGTAAGCCACTGCATCATCCTTTGCGGTCAAAATACGTTTACCGCTGGAAATATAACCTACCTGATCATTCACTTCAGATGACTTATTAGTGATTTCTTGAGTACTTTGAAAATAGAACTGAGCTGTAGATACACGCATGTATAACTCCTACCTAGACGCTTGTAGCAAGGTATCGAAAATAGTATTAGCAATTGAGATGATTCGTGATGATGCTTGATAAGCTTGTTGAAATCGCATCAAATTTGCGGCTTCTTCATCCAAATTCACACCAGATATTTGTTGATTACGGTTATAAGCTTGAGTATGTAAAGCTTCTGCAGTGTCAGAGACTAATTCTGCTGAACTTGCTTTTGCACCGACATCAGATGTTGAGATAGCCAAACTTTGACTGAAGGTTTCACCTCCATCATTAATGATCCCTTCTTCTTGAGTCAGTGCCATAAACGTAGCATTTCCTCCATTACCTAAACCAAATGCATCGCTGATGGTAAACTCTTCAGGCGCCAACGCTCCTTGGCCTGAAGGTTGACCTGTTATTTCAATTTGAAAAGCGGTGCTTGAAGGAGATGGTGGCATATCAATCAATGCACTATTGCCTGATAAAAAGGTACCTGAAGCAAGTGCACCAACAACAGATGGCGGTGTTGGTGGTGGAGATGATGAATCTGCATCATAAACACGATAAGAAAAAACACCTGTGGAGCTTTCATAAACATCGACTAATAAACCTGAATTAGTTGTATCAGCGTATGTCCTTGCAGCCTCTGGATCTGTAACATTGGTAATACTCACTTTTCCGTCACTGACATTGTTACTCGAAACATCAACACCTATAGACGTACTAGCAGCGATACCTTTACCATCGGTTAATGTCACTGACATTAATGATGCACTGTTTTTAGTGGGCTTTATAATGAAGCTGTCATCGCTAGTGGGTGTTCCTGACAATTCAGTAAATTCAAAACCATAATCAGGATTAGACGGTGTATAAGTACCTGAACCTGGTGCGCCAAGGTTTTGTAAACTACCGTCATTCATATTCGTCATGATGTAATCGGTGCCATCAAAACGTATTTCGAATTCATCGGTTGGGACTTTAGTAATGTCTGTAATATTGATGCTTGCTTCCAAATCACCAAGGTTAGATGTAGGAGTGAGAACGCGCCCTTGTTGTAATGCTTCAGTGTTTATATCTGTAAATATATCCAATCCTTGTTGAGCATTTAAATCTAACCCTCCAGATTGTGACTGATTCAATGTCTCTGAAACAGCCATTGCCATACGATCAACTTCTCGTCTTAATTGCGATAAATGCTCGTCTCTGATTTCAAACTTTGCCGCTAAAGAACCACCAAGAACCGCGCCATTGAGAGCTACAGAGCTATTGGGACCTACAATTCTAAGTTCGGTAGCAGTAGAATCGGGGTCACCTGATGCAACATTCACTGATAAAGGGGTTATACCTGCAACTAAAGTCGCACCACTGCCAATCATTACGGTCATTACACCATTATCATCAACAATAGTATTAACAGAAGTGTACTCGCCGAGTTCGCCAACAAGCTGATCGCGCTTATCAAGTAAACCATTGGGTTGACCGTGTAAGGTTAAATCTTGATTTTGTAAAATTTGCTCGTTTATGTTTGCCAGCTCAACAGATATTTGCGATATTTTATCCGCAATTTGTACGATCTCACCATTGACCGATTTTTGTAATTGGTCGAAGTTATCATTTAAGGTATTAAAATCGCTGGCTAGAACGCTAGCTTGATTTAAAGCAATGCTTCGAAGACCTAAATCATTTGGATTATCAGCAATACTGTTCATTGTTTGATAAAATTTATCGATAGAGCTATTAAGCGCTTCCCCCGAAAAAGACATAATTTCGTTAAGCTGATCTAAATCTTTGTGTAAGGTGTCTGCATTGCCTAAATTGCTTTGATTATTAAGTTGTTCTTTATAAGTAAATTGATTGTAGATGCGAGAAATATCTTGAACATAAGTACCTGAGCCAACAAAGTTGCCACCACTGTATAGTCCAACTGATGCGTTTTGCTCTGCGCGTTGTCGATTATAGCCTTCAGTATTTACATTAGCGATATTGTTACTTGTTGTCGCCAGCTGTTGCTGTGCGGCAAGTAAACCACTAACGCCTGTGTTATATAAGCTAACCGACATGACTGCACTCCTAACCTAACCAAAACTCAAAACATATAATCCTGAGTTACCTATTTACATATTTACTAATTCAGTAAGCTGGTTACGGTTTTTAGTGTTCCCTTTATCTTTTCTGCGTATTTGGGATCCGTCGCATAACCAGCACTCTGTAGGTTATGCAGGAAGTGTTCCACATCGTCAGGCTTTTCTAATGCATCTTTATAACGTTCACTATTTGAAAGGAACTTAATGTAATCATTAACGCTATCGCCAATACTTTCATAAACCCTAAATGGTTCGCGTTTTTTAACCATGGCGCCTTGTTCAAATTCAAGTGTTTCTTTATTTGTTTTCTCGCCATCCCAACGTTTATCAGCTTTGATGTTGAATAAGTTATTAGAGCTTTGTCCATTTTCAGTTTTAATGATCTTTTGCCCCCAGCCTGTTTCTAACGCAGCCTGAGCAATAACAACTTCGAATGGAATATTTAGTTTTTCTTCTACTCGTTTCGCATCATCTGTTAATGCCGTCACAAAATCTTTAGGGGCTGTATACTGAGGTTCTTGCAGGGCAAGGGTTTCATAAATTGATAATTTTTCATTTTGTACGTGGTCATTTTTTGAGATAGAAGGCGCTCTTTGAGGCATACTAAATAATGGATTCTGACTATTTGTTGAATGATCACTCGAGTCATTAGTTTGACGATCCTCGGTTGAAATAAGGATCCCTTCTTGAGCGATTGATTTACCTTTATTCTCCTCTTCATTCAACAAACCATTACTTTTGCTGAATCGAGTATCACTTCGTAAGAATGACTGTGATGTAAAACTTTCAGTGTCTCCACCTAATTGCCTAACAATTAAATCTGATAGCCCCAATGAACCATTATTAGATAATTCTAATGACATTTGTTGATCGTGCATATCACGATAAAATTTAGTACTTTCGGAATTAAATGGACTATCTGATTCTAAAACTTCCTGTGCTTTACGCATGCTTTTCATTAGCATTTGCATAAAAATCGCTTCAAATTGCTTGGCTGCAGTATTCAACGCAGCATCCTTTGATGCTTTATCAGTCTCTTTAGACTGTTGGCGAATAGAATTCAAACCATTGATGTCTAATGAGTTTTGAGAACTAGCCGTCACAGATGCTAGCGGTGTAAATGAAGATAATGAAGAATTAGTCGGTGAAGTCATAAGCATTATTAATCATTAAATAATGATCAATTCTCCACGTAAAGCACCAGCTTGTGATAAGGCTTCTAATATTGCCATTACATCGCCAGGACCAGCGCCAATTTCATTAATAGCTCGAACAAGTGTATCTAAACTTACGCCAGGATTAAAAACAAACATCCGGTTATCGTCTTGGTTCACATTCACTATTGATTGGGTTGTCGCAACGGTTTCACCTTCTGAAAAAGCATTAGGTTGTGATACATCTTGTGTTTCGTTAATAGTAACGGTAATACCGCCATGTGTTATTGCTGCTGGTAACAAACGCACATCAGAGCCAATAACAATCGTACCCGTGCGTGAATTAACAATAACTTTTGCAGCAGGCCGTGATGGCTCGAATTCTAAATTTTCTAATGCCGCGAGAAAACTAACACGCTGGCTTGCGTCTCTTGGTGCATTAACCTGTATAGAAGTAGCATCTATCGCTCGGGCGATAAACGTTGCGGGATCATTAATATTGGCAAACTCACTATTAATGACTCTTTCCAAACTTCTCGCACTACTGAAATCAGAGTCTCGCAGGTTAAAAGTAATATAATCACCTGTAGTAAACGGTGAAGTAACTTCACGTTCAACTGTGGCACCATTTGCTATACGACCAACCGTTGGCGTGTTGACAATAACTTTTGAACCATCTAAACCCTCTGCTCCTAAGCCACTTACAACTAAGCTTCCTTGACCTACAGCGTAAGCATTACCATCAATACCCATAAGAATAGTTTGCACTAAGGTACCACCGCGTAAACTTTGCGCACTGCCCATTGAAGAAACAGTAATATCAATTCTTTGCCCTGGTTTTGCAAAAGCGGGTAATTCTGCATGAACGGCAACTGCAGCTACATTTTTAATTTTGGGCTTTAAATTCGATGGCATAGTAATACCAAAATTACTTAACATCGTTTTAAAGCTTTGTTCCGTAAATGGGCTTTGCTCGCCGGTTCCTGGTAGACCAACGACTAAACCATACCCTATTAGCTGGTTACTGCGAACGCCAGCTACATCGGCTAAATCTTTAATACGTTGAGCATGACTTGAAGAACTCATCAAAAACGTAAGGATGAATATCGACACTTTAATGCTTGTGAAAAAAGTATTCATAGTAATACCTATTGAAAATCTGTAATGAATAAATGCTAAATTGAATAAAGACTAAAGCGGCCACCAAGAACTACTAAAGAAACTTGATAACCAACCTTGCTCTTGCATATCAGCAAAAGTGCCTGTACCTGCATACTGAATACGTGCATTAGCAATTTTACTGGAAATTATTGTATTATCTGAACCGATATCTTGGGCGCGAATAACACCGGTTAAACGTATATACTCATCACCATTATTTAAGCTCATCCATTTTTCACCACGGATCATCAAGTTTCCGTTGGGTAAAACGCGTAAAACGTGAACCGATATATTACCGTCCAAGCTATTACCTTGATTAGCCTTAGAATCACCACTAAAATCAGAACCTTGGTTAAAGCCAAATTGAATTGGGTTACTTTTAAAGTTAACCGCTGCACCGCCTAAACCAATAATAGGATCTAATGTTGCGCTGTTTTCCTTTGACAACTCAGTTTTAGCATTCTTTTGGGCTTGAGTACTTTCACTCAAAATAACTGAAATAATGTCGCCAATACGATGTGCCTTCGAATCTGAATAAATATTATTCACGTAATTCACTTTAAATAATGACCCCGTTGGAATGATCGATGTTTCTTCCATTTCAGGTAAAATAGGGGCAAAGTCTGGATCATCTGGTAGGGTTTTAGCCTGCTCGATACTGGCACATCCGCTTATTGCTAAAAAACTAATAATTAATACTAAGGCCGTTTTCATAAGTAGATCCTTAATCGTTATAACTGCTGATTAATGTAACTAAGCATTTGATCAACAGCCGAAATAACTTTTGAATTCATTTCATATACACGTTGGCTTTCAATCAAGTTGACTAATTCTTCTGTTGTATTTACGTTAGAGGTTTCAAGTGCCCCTTGTACTATCATGCCAAAACCTTCTAACCCGGGAACTCCTTCTTGGGGTGCACCACTTACTGCGGTTTCAATATATAAGTTTTGACCGATCGGTTGCAGACCTGTCGGATTGACAAAATTAACCGTATTAATTTGTCCAATAACAGCAGGATCTGGCTGCCCTTGAAGGGTTACTGATACTTCACCGTCTTGAGAAACAATAATACTCAAGGCATCTTCTGGAATGGTTATTTGTGGCTGAATTAAATAGCCTGCACCTGGAGTAACCATGTTGCCTTCTTCATCCATGGTAAATTGACCATTTCGTGAATAAGATGATGTTCCGTCAGGTAGTTGTACTTCAAAAAAACCTTCACCTTGTATCATTAAATCTAATGCGTTATCAGTGGTTTGCATATCACCTTGGGTATGAATTTTTTGTGTAGCAACCACTTTTGTACCTGCACCAAGCATTAATCCTGATGGCATCTCTGTATCTTGC
Organism: uncultured Colwellia sp.; assembly: GCA_913020705.1. The sequence continues at coordinate 23,144 of CAJWBY010000015.1, read as the reverse complement.
GCTGAACGCCCACCTGGTTGATTAATCGTTTGATAGAGTAAATCCTCAAATACCGCACGACTTTTTTTATAGCCGATGGTACTAGCGTTAGCCAAGTTATTAGAAATTACCGCAATATCTTTACTTTGCGCATCTAACCCTGTTTTACTTATCCATAATGCTGGGTTCATAAATCACCTCAAAAATCATTTGTTTAAATTAGAAAGCACGTAATAAAGACGCTGAACTGGCATCAATTTCTTCAGCGGTTTTCATTAATTTTAATTGCATTTCAAACTGGCGTTGCAAAGAAATCATTGCAGTCATTTCACCGATAGGGTTTACGTTACTCGATTCAAGCATGCCGTTTTCTACTTTTACATTGATGTCTGCAGCCTCATTTAGTCCATCTTTACGACGAAACAAACCATCAGAGCTTTTTGTTAATTCTTGTACTCTAGGATTCACCATTTTGATTCTACCAACCTCTTCTTGAACAGAGCTCGGTGCACCTTCAGGCTGAACCATAATGGTTCCATCTTTGCTGATATGAATGTTGTTTACAGGAAGTGGAATAAATAAGGGTCCACCTTCTCCCATCACCAATTCACCTTCGGCAGTTTCTAAAGCACCTTCTTCATTCATTCTAAATTGGCCATTTCGTGTATAACCTTCAGTACCGTCTTCTGCTTGCACAGCAAACCAACCTGGCCCTTGAATAGCTAAATCTAAATCACGAGATGTTTGCATTAAAGAGCCACTGTCAAAGTTTTGGCTTGATTTTTCTAGCATAGCAAATACGCGAGAAGGCATTCCTTCACCAAAAGCTTGCATTGAACGAGCTTGTGCCATGTCAGCCTTGAAACCAGTGGTTTTAGCATTGGCAAGGTTGTTAGCATTAACTGATAACGCATGCATATTTTGTTTCGCACCGCTCATGGCGATATAAAGCATTTTGTCCATAACAGTTCTCTAAAATTGTATCTTACAATGAGAAATGCAATAACAGTGCCAGAAGAAATATTACAAAGAACAAATGAAAATAGGAGCGCGGGAAATTTTTGATATCAACGAATAATAATGTATTAGAATACACTAAGTATGAGGGGCCATTCTGAACATCGTCGTTCCTTGCCATCGACGTGCATGGAAGTACTAATGCAGCGAAGGCATGGATGCCTAAGAGCTGCCGTGGCATCACGACATTGCCTATATGGATGTAGGTACTTATGATTTGTCTGGAACTAAAATCATGACCGTTCATCCTGAACATAAAAAAGAGATAGAACATTCAGCATGTTTTATCTCTTTCAGTTAACGGTATTAAACACTAATAACATTAAAAATAATTATATCAGACGGTTAATTATCGAATTTGTAAAATAGTTTGATTCAACTGATTATCAACTTCTAAAGCACGGGAGTTAGCTTGGAAATTTCGTTGTGCTGAAATTAAATCAATCAACTCAGCCGTTAAATTTACATTGGATTGTTCTAATGCCGAAGAGTTAATTGTCCCGAAAGTACCTGAACCACCTTCACCTGCAAGCGCTTCACCTGAACTTATACTTTCTTTCCAAGAGCTATTTCCGATTTGTGTTAACCCCTGCTCATTGGCAAAGTTAACTAAAGCAATACGTGCTAAAGGTTCAGATGTTCCGTTACTGTATGTCGCTCGAATTAAACCATCAGCGCCAATATCAATACCCGTTAAGCGCCCAACAGCTAAACCATCCTGCTCTAAAGCGGTCACTTCGAAATTCGACGCAAACTGTGTAGGCTCATTAGAGTTTGGACCAGTTGCATCCAAATTGAAGTCAATTGCTATCGTTTGAGTATCATCTGCACCATTTGACAATATGCTACTACCCAACGCTTCTGTAATAAAGCCGCCTGATGCTGCATTTGGAGATTGAGATATAAAATCACCTGAAGAGTCAAACTCTAAACGGCCACCAATAACGGATGTAGGACCTGATACAGAACCACCTACGCGTAAATCTGTGGCAGAATCACCATTAGGATCAGCTAAGTCAACCATAGTACTATCAACTGCCGCGAACACTAACCATTTATTACTGCCAGAAGGAGCTGCTGCTGCAGGGTCTTCTTTAACAAAGTAATAGGTCATAATATGGCTATCACCGAGTGAATCGAAAGTAGTTACCGAGGTAGAATGGTTATAGGTTAAAGCATCTTCGTTATCAAAGTTACCAGGTGCTCCGGAAATATATGAATCACCCGCGGGTAAATTCATCCGGATATCAACCTCACTAGTTGGCGTCGGTGCACCCGACGACGTAGGAATAAGAACAGGCTCTGCGGTACTTAAACTAACCGATGATGATGAACCATCTGAGTTTACGGGAAAGCCTAACAAGAATCCGCCTCCCGAGTTCACAACAAAATTGCTATCGTTTAATTTAAATTGACCGGCTCGAGTATAAGACGTTTCTAAAGAGTCAAGTTCAGGAACTGTCGCAAAAAAACCATTACCCGTTATCGCTAAATCCAAAGCATTATTTGTAAACTGAATACTACCTTGTTGGAATTGTTGGGCAACATCTGCCGTCAAAACTCCGTCCCCTACTTTGGTTTTACCCGCAGCGAGTAAAGAAGACGCATACACATCTACAAATTCCGCACGTGACTCTTTAAAGCCAGTGGTATTAACGTTGGCGATGTTATTTGATGTAACATCCAAATCTTTTTGAGCAGCATTCAATCCGCTCAACGCTATATTAAATGACATAATTGCACCTCATATAAAAACTGTTTATCTTAATTATTTCTAAATTTTGTGAGTATTCACGATTCATTGAAATAACAGTGGTATAAATTCATCGTTATTCTAATTAACAACTAAAACTAACCTTCTGATACTTCCACAACATCTGCTAGCGCCATGGAACTGCCACCATTAAGATTTAGTAAAATATTTCCACCTGCACCTGCTAACGTTACGCTATCGACTTTACGATAAGTCATCGCTTGCAACTCTGAGGCTTCACCATCAACTAAACCAGCAATTCTAAAACGGTATGCACCTTCAGGAGCTGATTCCCCATTAGCCATTTTACCATCCCAGTTAAAGGTAAAGTCTCCAGCAGAAACACTGCCAACAGGTACCGTTTGAATAAGTTCACCTGCAGTATTTTCAACATAAATATTGACATTACTCGCCGGTTTGTCAGTCACCATTTTACCTTTAACCGCTTCACCTTCAGCCATACCAAAAACGTTGTCGTTCACTAATACGCTACGCCCAACTAAAGAAGATGCCTGTAAGGCTTGGCTAGATGACATTGATGAAGCAAATGATGTAAATTGCTCATTTAGCGTTGCAACACCATCAGTTGTTGAAAACGCTGTCATTTGAGAAATCATTTCATTGTTTTCAACCGGTTTAGTAGGGTCTTGATGAGAAAGCTCTTTGGTTAACAGCGCAAAAAAATCTGCTTGCGTTAACATACCATTGTCATTTTCAGCTACTGGAGTAACTTCCTTTTGCCAGCGAAGGCCATCTAAAGGACTAGTTCCACTTATAGTTTCCATATTCATTCCACCTTTAGTTGTTATTTGCCAAGCTGCAGGGTCTTATTCAGCATGTTTTTTGCTGATTCCGCTAACTGAACGTTGGTTTGATATGAACGTGAAGCGGAAATCATATTAGTCATTTCTTCAATCACGTTAACGTTTGGTTTATAAATATAACCATCTTTATCTGCCATTGGATGCGCTGGATTATGCTCAACAGTTAAAGGTTTATTACTTTCAACAACCCCTAAAACCTGTACACCTACAGAAGAATCCTCTTGTCCTGCGGCAGCTTTTTGCATTGCGGCGGCAAAAACAGGATGCCGTGCACGATATGTTTTATCGACACTACTGCTAACACTATCGGCATTAGCGATATTACTGGCAGTAGTATTTAAGCGCACAGATTGAGCGCTCATACCGGTGCCTGATATAGTAAATACGTTAAATAGACTCATATTTATTGTCCCGTAATGGCTTTCTTCAAGCCTTTTATTCTGCCAGTCAAAAATTGAAGACTCGCTTGATACTGCATTGAGTTTTCTAGATACAAGTTTCGTTCCACTTGTGCATCTACCGTATTACCATCGCCAGTATCTGGTTGATCGGGTGTTCTATACTGCACGCCATTATTGAGTTCACTGCGAATATCAAAATGTTTAGCGTGTGTACGGCTCATACCTGATTGTTGTTTTTGAGAAGCTTGAGCTAGAGCAGCAGTAAAATCCATATCCTTGGCTTTGTAGCCAGGTGTATCAGCATTTGCAATATTACTAGAAATGACTTCTGCGCGTTTAGCGCGAACGGCAAGTGTTTGCGGATGAATGCCAAGTGCTTGTTGAAAATTAATAGCCATAGTGTTACCTCCAAATCAATGAAAGTAACCATACAATATTTATGCCACAGGGGAGTTTACAGAGGAGATTAATTCTTTTTCTGGTAAATTATACCCGGATTACAGCGAACCATATCAAAATTTTGGTTCAAACCAGAAAGTGATTCTGATGCACCAAGAAATAAATATTTGTTAGAGTTTAGCGCCCCTTCAAATTGAGAAATTATTTGTTTCTTAATCTCTGGAGCAAAGTAAATCAATACGTTACGGCAAAAAATAATATCAAACCGTCCCATTAAACTATAACTGTTTAATAGATTTAGTTGTCTAAAGCTCACCATTTTTTTAATTGAATCTTTAACCTTTGACATACCTTTATCGCCATTTTCAAAAAACATTCTTTTACGTTCAGGGGATAAGCCACGTGACAAAGCTAAACTGTCATAATGTCCATACTTGCAGTGTTCTAGCATAGTATTAGAGATATCAGTGCCAATAATTTGAACACCAGCAGAAAAGGAACCTGGATTGCTTTGTTGAAATTCTGTCACAGCCATAGCGATAGAGTATGGTTCTTGGCCTGAAGAGCTTGCAGCAGACCATATTTTCAAAGGTGTTCTTTGATTTTTGAATTCAGGAAGTAGTCGTTTTTTTAACAACTCAAACGGGTATTCATCACGAAACCACAATGTTTCATTGGTAGTCATCGCATCGATTACCGAAGCGCGTAATTGCCTTTCCATAGGGCTTAGCGTACGAGTGACTAAATCACCGAGAGTGGCAACATCAAATTTAGCCATCAAAGGCGCTAAACGGCTTTTGACTAGGTATTGTTTATTTTCACCTAAAACAATACCACACTGTTTCTCTAGAAAAATTCTAAACTGATGATAACTGCTATCATCAAGCTGCCGGTCTGACACTTATATATTCTACCTTAAATTATGATTATGAAAATTTAATGTATATAGAGTAGGTTGAACAATAAAATATTTAATTAATACCGTTACCTACTTCATCTTTCTTCAACCATTTTTTGACTGCTGTTGCTAATTCATCAGGGTGAAATTTTGGAATAAAATCTTCTGCGCCTACTTTTTCAACCATAGCATTATTAAAAACACCACTAAGTGAAGTATGTAAAATAACAGGCATAGCTCTTAAACGTTCATTACCTTTAATTTCAGCCGTTAACGTATAACCGTCCATTTCAGGCATTTCAATATCAGATATAAGCAAAGCGACTTTCTCAGTAATCGATGAATTACAATTTTCAGCCAATGCAAGTAATTGAGTTAATGCATCTTGGCCATTCTTAGCGAGTAGCATATTTAAACCTAAAGGTTCTAAAGCTCGTTTAACCTGATTACGAGCAACAGTTGAGTCATCCGCAATCATAATAACTCGCTCACCAATACTATCACCAACGGTTGAGTCTGCTACAGACTCACTTAACTCGGTTGAAATAGGGCTAATTTCGTTAAGAATTTTTTCTACATCTAAAATAGACACCATTTTCTTTTCTATTTCAGTCACTGCAGTTAAGTAACTTGATTTACCAGCGCCTTCTGGAGGAGGCATAACATCGGCCCAACTTAACGTTACAATTCTTTCGACGCCACCCACTAAAAATCCTTGAACGCTTCGATTATACTCAGCAATAATAACAAAGGAGTTCTCATCAGGAATTATTGCAGGTCCACCTGTTGACTTGCTCAAGTCAATTACAGAAATGGTTTGTCCACGAATTTGCGCAACACCTTTAATGAAAGAGTCTTGTCCCGGTAAGGTAGTTAAACGTGGGCAAGGCATTACTTCTCGTACTTTAAAAACATTAATACCAAAAAGTTGTGGTCCTACTAAGCGAAATAGTAATAATTCAAGTCTATTCTGCCCTACCAACTGAGTTCGTTGATTTACTGAGTCTAAAATTCCTGCCATACAAACCTCATATTACTTAATTCACAAAAAGGCACACTTCTTGATTGTGCTTACTAATATTATATTTAACGTTCAATTTTTTGACGTTTTATGCATATTCGCCAGCTTTTATATATTATTAAATTTATACATAAATTAAGCATAGACGAGTATTTTAATTTCCCTAGCAAATAGTTGACAAATTTATGAGTAAATTAAAGATTTTTATCGTTATTTCCTTAATATCACTGTCTTTGTCAGATTTAGCTTTTGGCCAAACAATGAACAGAGAGCAAATTCAAGATTTTGTGGTCAAATTTATAGAAAATAATATTCCATTGCCCGAACAAGGTAAAATGACTGTATCGGTATCTTCTATAGATCCTAGAATTATCATTAAACCTTGTTTATCATCTTTATTGGCAAATATACCTCAAAATCATAATGGTAGAAACGTAAATGTAAAAATAAATTGCAATGATCCAACACCATGGTATCTTTTTATTCCAGCAAAAATTCAAATGGTCGTGCCCGTAGTTGTTGCAAAAAGCGTCATTAGCAAAGGCAGTATAGTTGATGAATCAAATGTTATAATTGAACTTAGAGATACTCGTAGCATTCGCGGCGAGACTCTCGATGACACAATAATAGTCATTGGCACAAGAGCTAAAAGAAAGTTATCCAGAGGTGCTATTTTAACAAAAAGAAATATTTGCTTTGTTTGCAAAGGAAGTCACGTAACCATTATTGCAAAATCTGATACCTTAATGATAAAAACCGCAGGAATAGCACTAAAAGACGGTGGTATTGGCGAGCAAATACGGGTTAAAAATGAAAGTAGTGGAAGAACGGTAACAGGCCGAGTATCAGCTATCAACAAAGTCGTAATTAATTTATAATAATTGTTAAGTTATTAGGCTGCCTGCCGATAACAAGATAGTGAATATAAACCCGTTATCTATAGGATAGTATTATGGCTATAAATATCAATAACTTGTCAAATAACAGTCAGGTAAAGCAAAAGCTTGATCAACAAGTACAAGTTAAACAACAAGTCACACAAAATGCAGCTAGCAGTGAACAAGTTAAATCTGCTGGTAAAGATTCTGTTTCTTTAACACCACAAGCTAAGCAGCTTAATGAGTTACAAAAGAAAGCGAATGACGCACCGGCACTTGATCAGAAAAAAATTGACCAATTGAAGAAAGCAATTGCAAATGGTGAATATAAAGTTGACCCTGAAAAGCTTGCCGCAAGCATAGCAAATTTCGAATTTAAACTAGGTTAATAGTACGCTGTTAACCTAATCACAGGAGTTTATACGTGATGACCGCGTTAGCAGCAGAGCAAATAATTGCTCAACAATTACAAAACCTACAACAACTTGAAGATCTGCTTGTCTTAGAAAAAGAAGTATTGCAGAACCAAGATCCTGAAGCTTTAATTTCTTTAACTGAGAAAAAAAGCAATTTACTTCAAACTATACAAACACTTGATGAGAAAAACGCTCAAGACTCTGAGTTTAAAAAGGAAGTGGATTCGGGTATTCACCAGAAAAACATAAGCGAAATTGAAGCCATTTTAATTCGCTGTAAAAACAAAAATCATGTCAATGGCCTAATCATACAACAATCATCACTTGCTGCAGAACGTATGAAAAACTCTTTACTTGAAAACCACAATCGTTCATCAATGACTTACAATAGTAAAGGTAAAAAAAGTGGTGGCCTTAGCAGTTTAGGTATTAAAGCTTAATAATAAACGCTGTAGGCAAAGTTAATATTGCCACTCATTTCACTCTTGGCACTTCAATTTATTATTTATGCTGAAAATAAAAAGCCTTAACTTAAATTTAAGATAAGGCTTTTTTTCATTAAGGAACACATCATTTTATTTAAGCTATGCTGGAACTCAATTCAAGTTTGTTCATTAACGTTCAACTGGAGAAATTTAGCGCCTTACAATGCAGTTAGCAATGATGTAAGGCAAGGTATAACCTAACCAAAAAACTTGCCTAATTTTTTCTTCACTTCGTCTTCAAGCTTTTTCTTTTGTTCATCTTCAAACTCTTTCTTTTTGGCTTTCACTACATCAGAATTCATCAAGTTATCAAGTGCTTTATCCGTATCATTAATCAAGGACTCTACATCAACAAAAGATTGTTCTCCTTCACTACTTAAACCTAAAGCTTCAGTTAACTTGGTATTTAAGCCTGCTTTAACATCCGTTTTGAAACCTGTTAATTTATTCGAAACTTGTTTAACCATTGATTTTTTCAACTGATTATCTAATGGAGAAGAAACAAACAACTCAGGATCCGTGATTTGACCTTTAGCAGAAATCGTTAACGCTAATTCTTTCAAAGACTGAACCGTATCAATAAATAACGTACTTAAATGAGAAGTCCCTGTCCCTGTATATTCAGTGTTATCTAGATTAAAGTTGTTTTTACTATCAAGCTGGTCATCAAGTAATGAAAAAGTACCATTTCCTGATAATAAACCACTATTAAGTGTTAAGTTTAAGGCGCTTGATTCTTGCAAAGACACATCTTTTAGGCCAACTTTAGCTAATTGCCATTTACCATCACTTTTGAGTACATGGTTCTGATCTAATAAAAACTCTAGCGCTAATGTTAGCTCACCAGAGCCCTGTACATTATCACTTTTCACTTCGACAGTACTTTTATTGCCACGTATCCAATGTTGATGCGTCAATTCTTTGCCACTGATGGCAAATTCACCTTGAGGTAATATTAATGAAAAATTGGCTCGTTCAATAAGTACATCTGGCAGAGGAGTTTCATCGTAAAAATGAACAAAGCGTCCACCACTTTCTGATTCTTTTGCTTCTTTATCTACTTTAGACGATTTAACTAGTGGTGCTATAGTTTGATAGACAGTATCAGCGTAGCCAAAATATTCACGCGCTTGTTCACCAAACAACAAATGAGCAAAGTCTGCGCCGTCAACACTTTCGAGCTGATACTTACTCTCAATACTTTTCCAATCAGCGTTAGGCGCATCTTTTAATGCTTGAGTCTGTTTTGACAATAATTCTTTAGAAGCTGTTATCTGCTCTTTAGCTTGCTTCACAATGGCTTGATCGGCTTTGAATTGTTTCTTCAGCGCTTTAAACTCTTTATTAAGTTTCTCAATATCAGCTAAAGTTTTAATTTTAGTATTGCTGAGTGCTTTTATTTTTTCTTTATAAATAGCCAAACTATCTTCGTTTGGTAGTGTTTTATAAAGCTCGTTAAGTTTGTCCTTTTCAATTTGATAGCTTTGCTCTAAAGCTTTACCGTGTTTAATTGTTAATAAATCACTATTATTCAGTAAATCCTCAACTTTCGGTAAGCTCATATCAAGTTCAGGTAACGCTGACTCGTCAGCTCCATCTGAACCATCTTCTATTCCTTTATCGTTTGAAGCATATACTTCACCTAGATTGAGTCTTGGTTGGTCAATTCGTAACGCGGTTATATTTAGTTCACTAATATATATTTTACCAAATAGATATTGCCAAATATCAACACCTGCTGACGCTTGAGAAAAACTGACTAAGTTATGCGTAGGTTTTTCTGGGTCTGTTGCTTGAAAGCCTTCAATATTTAATGTTAATGGCGCATACGTTATTTCGACATCACTCACATTAACCTCTGCACCTAAATACCATTCTCCGGATTTTTCTATGCCTTTTTTAACTAAAGAATCAGCAAAGAAATAAACAAAAGTAACTATTAATGCGATAACGACGAAAAAACTGGCGAGGCCTTGCCACCTAATAAAACGACTCATGACAAACTCCCTTGACCAGAAACCTGAGAATAAACACTATAAAATTTTGATGCTTTCAATGCTTTTACAATACGAAACTTATCAAAAAATGCCTTAATGTGTATTCTGTATTTTTCAATTAAATAATTGCATAGAAAATAAAGTGGGATAGCTAACAAGCAACCAATAACTAAAGCACCTAATGTATAGGTGTGATGAAGATGAGCTAACTTAAATATCGAAAACTGGTATAAAGTATCAAATAAAGGCTGTAATGATTGGGCTGTCAATAATGATTCTCCTACCATTATGATTAACGAAGATAATAAATAGCTTAACCCTTTAAAAAAACCTAAAGCTACTATAAAGCCACCTATATTTACTCGTAGAAGTAAAACGACGAATATAAAAGCAATATTGTGTAGCGTTAATAATGGCGATAGTCCAACGATAAAGCCTAATGAAATAGCTAATGATATTTGTCTTGTTGAACTTTCCGAGTTCAATGCATGAAACAGTTTAACGAATAATGAGAGCATTCCTTTTCCTTTCTTTTGTTTTCATTTTTATAAATATATAACATTAAATAGCAGCGTATTGTGACTACTCAGCTTCTTTGCGAGTAAACACCCAATCATTACCTTGACTCAAATCTTTACTGTACTGGTAACCAGCAATATCAAATGATTTAAGCTGTTCAATATCGGTTAAGCGATTCTCAATAATATAACGCGCCATTAAGCCTCGTGCTTTTTTTGCAAAAAAACTGATCATTTTAAATTGACCATTTTTCCAATCTTTAAATGCAGGAGTTATGATCTCACCTTTAAGATTTTTTTTCTTTACTGATTTAAAGTATTCGTTAGATGCAAGATTAACTAATACTTTATCACCTTGTTGAGCTAACGCGCCATTAACGTTGTCAGTAATAATATCCCCCCAAAACTGGTATAAGTTGCTTCCACGGTCGTTGGATAATCTTGATCCCATTTCTAGCCGATAGGCTTGCATTAAATCAAGCGGCTTTAGTAAGCCATATAAACCGGATAATATTCTCATATGTTTCTGAGCAAATTCAAAATCGCCCTCGCTAAATGACTTTGCGTCTAATCCTGTATACACATCGCCATTAAAAGCTAATACCGCTGGTCTGGCATTTTCTAACGTAAAGGGCATTGACCATTCACCAAATCGAGCGGCATTCAATCCTGCCAATTTATCACTTATTCCCATCAGTGAAGATATATCAGCCGGTGTTAATTTTTTGCAATGCTCGATCAAAATTTTACTGTGCTCTAAAAGCTCAGGTTGGGAATATTTATCAGTAGGCAATGGCGACTCAAAGTCTAAATTTTTAGCCGGAGAAACAACAAGTAGCATAAATGATCCATAAAATGACAGTAACAACATATATAAGTCATATAATACAATAAAACAGCTAAACATGAAGGAAAATGATAAGCCAAATAAAAACGTATCTAAAAAAATGTCAAACATGCTTGCTATATATCGAAAATTTGTTACAAATATAGCTGTATCAAGCATTACATCAAAGATCTATAGCTTTTTTAGCCATTAATGTTGTAATAATTCTCCAAATTGAAGTTTCAAGTTAAAAAGGTAAAGGAAATGACTAATCAGCTTTCACAATTAAAACAAATGACCACAGTAGTTGCTGACACTGGCGATATTGAAGCCATCGCAAAATTTCAACCTCAAGATGCAACCACTAACCCATCGCTATTATTAAAAGCAGCTTCACTTGAAAGTTACCAGCACTTGCTTAAAGAAGCTGTTTCTTGGGCAAAAGAACAATCATCAAATGCAGATCAACAAGTCATTGATGCTGCGGATAAGTTATCGGTATTAATAGGTTTAGAAATATTAAAGACTGTCCCTGGTCGTATATCAACAGAAGTTGATTCTCGTTTATCTTTTGATACCGAAGCTTCTATCGCAAAAGCACATAAGCTCATGGCGATGTATAAAGAAGCAGGCATCACTAATGATCGCATTCTTATTAAATTAGCATCTACATGGGAAGGCATTAAAGCTGCAGAGCAATTAGAGAAATCAGGTATTAATTGTAATCTGACATTATTATTCAGTTTTTCTCAAGCACAAGCCTGTGCAGAAGCCGGTGTTTATTTAATATCTCCCTTTGTTGGTCGTATTCTCGATTGGTTCAAAAAAGACACTGGAAAAAGCGAATACGCTGCAAATGAAGACCCTGGAGTAGTATCAGTAACAAGCATTTATAACTTTTATAAAAGCAAAGGCTATAAAACGGTAGTAATGGGTGCAAGCTTTAGAAATATCGATGAAATTCGTCAACTAGCCGGTTGTGATCGTTTAACGATTAGCCCAGGATTACTTGATGAATTAGAAAAGAGTAATGAAAACCTTGAGCAAAAATTATTTAGTCAACAACCTGAACTTGCTAGTGAAACTAAATTATCTGAGAGTAGTTACCGCTGGGCAATGAACGAAGATGCTATGGCAACAGAAAAACTTGCTGAAGGCATAAGAAACTTCACCATTGACCAAATAAAATTAGAAAAGCAGCTAGCTAAACTACTTTAATAGCTAATTTTCATACAGTTAGTGTTAATAAACAACTGAAAATAGTTACTTTATCAACAGTTAATGCTGTTTTTATTTGCTTTAATTATTTGCTTATCATCTTGAATGTGTTATTAAAAAGGTGCTATTAAATAAAAACGGAGCATTCTATGGATAAACTTCAAGATGTATTGGGCTCATTTGGTAAAAGACCAAAGTCCTCAGAAAGCACTAATAAGAAAAGAAAATGGCGTGAAATAGAACAATTAAAAGAAAGGTTCCAACTAGAAAAAGAACTAAAAGCTTATGAAGACTCGTTAGAGTTTATGCTAGAAGATTTCTAGTTTTATTTCAAAATGAAAAAACCCAGTTTTAAACTGGGTTTTTTATTGCCTAAAATGTATAAAGCTAATTAGGTATCGAAAGCATAGACATTAGGTTTAACCCCCACTAATTCCTTTAATCGTTCCACTATAAGGTAATTAACAGGTACAAGTATCAAGGTAATAAAAGTAGCGAATAAGATACCAAAACCAAGAGATACAGCCATAGGAATAAGGAATTGTGCTTGTGTTGATTGTTCAAATAATAGCGGCATTAAACCAATAAAGGTTGTTAAACTTGTTAGCATTACTGGGCGAAAACGAGAAGCACCTGCATTAAGTACTGAATCTATAAGTTTCATCCCTTCTGCTCGTTTTTTATTAATATAATCAACTAAAACTAATGAATCATTCACGACAACGCCAATCAACGCCAGCATACCGAGTAAGCTCATAATGGTTAATTCCATCCCCATGATCCAGTGACCTATAACAGCACCAATCATACCAAAAGGTATAACACTCATCACAATAATAGGTTGTAAGTACGATTTAAATGGGATTGCTAATAACGCGTAAATAATAAAGAAAACAAATACTAATGCCCAAGTCAATGAACCAAAAGATTCGCGTTGCTCTTTAGCTTCACCTTCAAGGGAATGACTTACGCCTGGATATTGCAAAATCAACTCATCTAAATACGTTTTTAATTCAGCTTGTAACACCGTCATATTAGTATTTTCTTTTTCAATATCAGCACTAACATTAGCGGTTCTAAATCGATCAATTCTAGAAATTGTAGAAGGACTTTTACCTGGTAATAATTTCGCTACATGAGACAAAGGCACTGAACCTCCGCTTGGGGTTCTGACGAGAATATTCTCTAAGTCAGCCTTTGTTCGGCGCTCATCTAATGGTAAACGTACCATCACTCGAACATCATCACGGCCACGCTGAATACGTTGAACTTGTGAGCCAAAAAATGAACTTCGCACTTCTTGAGATATACTCACACGCGTTAAGCCTAAGGCTTTACCTTGTTCAGTTAACTCAATTTGAAGCTCTTCTTTACCGTCAGATAAACTATCTTCTATATCAAAAACGGTTGGGTATGTCGCTAAACGAACCTTCACTTTATCAGTGATTTCTTTAAGTATCTCTAATGAACTTCCTTTCAGCTGTACATTAATAGGATCTGATGAACGCCCTAGTTCTGCCCTAAAGGTGATACTTTCAGCACCAGGAATTGGACCTATTAACGCTCGCCATTCTCTGACTAATTGCGCTGAGCCAATAGATAAATTTCGAGATTCTGGTGGCGTTATCTCAAATCGAACACTGCCTGTATTCGTAGTGCCACCTCTGCCACCAGTGGTTGCCAAAACATTAATAATGATACTTTCGTTTGTGTCTTCATCGATATATTTTTCTCGTAACTCTTCCGCTTTTTCTGTCATTTTCAAAATATATTTGTTGGTGACTTCAAACGGAGATCCGGCAGGTAAGGTTAATGAAGCCCTGACCGTTTCACTAGGCACTCTTGGAAAGAATATAAACTTTGTCCAACCATTCATAATCAACGTAATTATGATTAAGAATACAGCAACAAAGCTAATAAAAGTCGCCGCTTTAAAGTTAATCGCTTTTTTCAATAATGGTTGATAGTAACGCAGTATTGTATTTTCAAATCCGTCTGCAAAACGTTGTTGGAATTGACTGAATTTTGATATTTTAGTTTTTTCACTGCGTAACTTTAAATGTTTTAAATGTGATGGCAGAACAAACTTAGATTCGATTAAAGAAAACAGTAATACCGGAATAACAATAACAGGAATTTGAGCAAATAAAGCGCCTCGCGCGCCCTCAATAAAAGCTAAAGGTAAGAATGCAGCAATTGTGGTTAATACGCCAAAAGTAACCGGTGTTGCCACTTCTTGAGTACCACGAATCGCCGCTTCTTCACCAGAATTAGCTGTCTTTAAATGGGTATATATATTCTCTCCGGTGACAATGGCATCATCCACCACAATACCTAAGACTAAAATAAAACCGAACAAGCTTATAATATTTAATGTGATACCAAAAAATGGCATGACAATAAAAGCGCCCATAAAGGAAATTGGAATGCCAATAAATACCCAAAAAGCAATCGACGGACGTAAAAACAAACTTAATAAAGCCAGAACTAAAATGCCACCTTGCATCGCACTTGTTGTTAATGTTGAAATACGATTTTTTACGATTTGGGAATCATCATCCCAATAACTTAATTCTACACCTTCAGGTACGCTATTTTGTTCACCATCAATATAGTTTTTCACTGCGTCAGCCACATCTATAGCACTTTGTGGACCAATACGGTAAACGTCGATAAAGGCGGCTTGTTTACCATTAAATCGTGTTCTAACCGGTGTTTCTTCGAATGCATCAGTAATAAGAGCAATATCTGACAAGTGTAAGATTGAACCATCAGTATGTGTTTTTATCGCAATTTCAGAAAATTCATCTTTACGATACGCTTGCCCCTTTGACAATAATAATATATCGCCTCCTACTGTTCTTAAATTTCCCGCAGAAACATCCGTACTCGAATTACTTATTGCCGTTGAAACCTGAGAAATAGTTAAGTTATACTGCTGTAACTTGTCTTGCGGTATTTCAATCGAGACTTCATAGTTACGCACTCCACTGAGGTCGACCTGAGTAATGGAAGGAACATTTAGTAAATCATCACGAACTTTTTCTGCATATTCACGCGTTTCTTTCTCACCATAAATACTTGCTACGGTAACAGATATTACTTCTCGTTTACGAGTAGCCAGAGAAACCACAGCTTTTTCAGCATCGGCAGGAAAAGTATTTATAGCATCGACACGACTTTTAATGTCAGCTAAGACTTCTCGTGCATCATAGCCACTTTCAACTTCGATACTAACCGATGAAGCGCCTTCAGATGAACGACTAGAAATTTGTTCAATACCTTCTAAATCTTGTATTGCTTCTTCGATTCTAATGGATATACTTTTTTCTACATCTTCAGGTGTTGCACCGCGTAAAGACACAGTTACGTTAATGCGATCAGTAGCAAATGATGGAAAAACCTCTAAAGGTATTCGAACTGATAAACTGAATAAACCGCCAATCAAAATGGTAATAAGGAGCAGATTCGCGGCTACGTGATTTTTAGCAAACCATGCGATCATAATGATTCACCTTTTGCTTTTTTGGCCGCTTTACGCTTAGCCATTTTTTCACGTTTTTTAGCCCCTTGTTTACTGCCTTTATTTGTAACTTGTCCTTCAATAGCCACTGGCGTACCTGAGTTAACCTGTCCTAGAGTAGTAAGTACTAACTCATCACCAACAACCAATCCTGATTCAATAATCGCTTGCGTACCATTTTTCCAACCCAGCATTATTTCCCTACGAATTAATAAACCGTTCTCTACGATGTATACATAACTACCTTGATAGATTGCACTGCTAGGGACCACTAGGGAATTACTCAATTCTTTTCCCTCTATTTTAGCTGTAACGTACTGACCTATTTTAATAGGTGACCCAAATGACGTCGTAGCATCGTACGGTCGATTAATTTGAGCAACTACATAAAGCTGTTGTGATTGTTCATCAATAGCACTTTCTGTACGAATTATTTTTCCTTTCCAAGATTGCTCTCCCATTAAATCTGATGTTAACACTACATCATTCTTGCTCCCATGTTCGCCAATATCACGATACACTTCAGGCAAATTTATTAATGCTAAATCTTTATTCTTAATAGGTAAGCGAATTTCTACATAATCGACAGCAAAAATAGTCGCAAGCTGTGTGTTGCTTGAAACGACTTGCCCTAGATCTACTTGTTTTTTCAAAATACGTCCAGCATAAGGCGCAATAACTTGAGTACGTTCTAATGAAAGTTCGGCTTTATCCAATTTTGCCTGCGCTGAAAGTACCTGTGCTTTAGCCGCTTCAAGTTGAGGTTTACGTAAGACTAATGCACTGGCTTGTTTACCGTTACCTAAACGTTGCCAGTCAGCAAGGGCCTGATCAACCCTTGCTTTTTCTTCAAGTAAAACTTGATTAGCAGATAAAAGGCTTGCTTGAGATACTTTAACTTCTGACGTGTAATCTCGGTCATCAAGTTGAACAAGAACATCCCCTTTTTCAAAAAAACCACCATCACGAAATTGCTCACTTACTCCAGTTATTTGTCCGGAAACTTGAGCGAAAAGTATACTTTGTGTACGAGGCTTTACAGTGCCAAAACTTTCTACCATCACTTGATAAGTTTCTGCGGCTAAAACCTTGGTTTGCACTGTTATTTGTGGTTTTTTTGAAGGTTTAGATCGTTTTGATTGTGGAGGGTTACTTGAAATGAGAAATATCAAAAATGCAGCTACGCTGATAATTACCGCGAGCACTGTCAATTTTTTCTTTAGACTCGGCTTTTGATTTTTTGCTGTACTTGAAGAAAATTGTGGAGACATAATTATTCAGCCTTTGATATTGGAGTAGTGGCACTTTCATCAGAGACAGAAAAGTCGCCACCGAGTGCTAAATGTAGTTGTATGCGATTTGCGATTAAGCGGTTTTTAATTTGTATCAATGTACTTTGCGCATCAAATGAGCGAGATTGGGCATCAAGTACTGTTGTATATTCAACTAAACCACTTTGATATTGTTCGAAAGACAACGTTGCTGCAATCTTGGCATTCTCTTGTGCTGCTAACATGCTTTTATAGCTATTTTTTAAGTTTTTCTCTTGGGTAATAGCATTTTCAACTTGAGAAAAAGCATCGTATAAATCATTAAGGTAAAGTTGCTCTCCTTGTTTCAACGATAACCGAGCTTTCTCTTCATTGGCTTCTAAGCGACCAGCATTAAACAATGGCGCAGAAAGATTACCAAATAATGACCAAGCTAAAGAGGAACCAGAAAGTAAATCACTAATATCACTACTGCTATCACCCAACGATGCCGTTAAACTCAAACTTGGAAAACGTTGTTTATGGGCAAAAGCAACCCCTGCATCCTTAGCCAATAATTCATACCAACTCGCCATTAACTCAGGTTTTCTACTGATAAGCTCTGATGGAAGCCCTAAAGGAATTTCTGAAGTAAGCAAGGGTAAATCAGCATCAACTAATAGTTTTCCTTCGGGGTACTCACCCACTAACCGCTCAAGCTGTCTTATTAATTTTGTTTTTGTTGAGCGTTGTTCTGAAACCCGTGTTAATTCACTGTTCAGTTCATTACGAGTAAGATAAACATCTAAAGCTGCACTTAAACCACTGTTATAACCTGACTCAATAATATCCAAATTTTGCTGTGAATTTTTCACTCGACTTTCATATAACGACAGTAACTTCTCTGCTTCAACAACCGCAAACCAAGTGGTAACAACATCAACGACTAATTGTTGTTTACTCTGCTCAAAATTTGACTGTTCAGCCATGAACGTAAGATTCGCTTGTTGGTCAGCTGCTGAAAGCTTTCCCCATAAGTCAAGTTCGTAAGTCAAATTCAAATCAACAGAACTCGCATTAGAGTATGTCTGTGTTGCATTATTTCTACTTCGACCTGAACGTAGAGACAAATCAAGTGATGGCCACAATGTACTGCCTGAAACAATTAATTGCTGTTGTTGTATTTCAACATTGTATGCTTGCATTTTTAATTGATGATTGGAGGCAATGGCTAATTTAACTAATTGCTTAACCTGCAGGTGGTCCAACTGATTTAACCAATTATTTTGGACCTGGAGTTTTTCTTTACTCTCTTGCCAAGTAGCTGGTAAATCGATATTTTTAATATTTTGATCAAGCTCTGAAGTACTAGAGCAAGCCAGCAACATACTGGTTGCTAAACCGACAATGAAACTGTGCTTAATATTCGTTCGAATACGGTCTTTCATAAAAGATGAAACCACTATTGCTATTTTTTAGTAGCTTAATTGTAAACAATATCTATGAATACACGTAATGACTTTACAAAAGTTTACGTTCATAAAAGTGCTTGCGATGAATAGCGGCGAGAAAAGGATGAATGGTGTTTTTTTACAAACTATTTAATAAGTTTCCGGTGAATGTAAACAATAACACTAAATCAAGATTAATTTGTAGCCAACACTATACACAGATTGTACGAGCTCATTTTCTGTTGATATAGCATTCAGTTTTTTTCGTAACTCTTTGATATGACTATCGATAGTTCGTTCACTGACAATGCGATTATCTTTATAAATCAAGTCAATTAGCTGTGAACGAGAATATATTCTCCCAGGCTTTTTATTGAGTATTTTCAGTAAATTAAATTCAATCGCTGTAAGCTCCACTACTTGCTGGTATACCTTTACTTGATAAGTATCGTTGTCTAACTCTAATACATTGGAAGGTGTTTTTTCTTGAGTGTTGTTAGTACGCCTTAACAGCGCTTTAACGCGAGCCACAACTTCTCGAGGTGAATAAGGCTTACAAATGTAATCGTCGGCTCCTAATTCCAACCCTAATAATCGGTCAATCTCTTCTACCTTAGCTGTCATCATTATTATAGCTATATCACTGAATTCCCTTAGTTCACGACAAACTGTTAAACCGTCTTTACCGGGTAGCATTAAATCAAGCAACACCAAATCAATATCTTGCTCTTTTACCGTATCAATAACATTAAGACCGTCTAATAAAATCGTTGTTTGATGATTACCCAACGCGAGGTACTCAGACAATACATTAGCTAACTTTTCTTCATCTTCAACAATTAGAATATGCGCCATAATACTTCCTTAACTTCTTATTTCTACATTTAACTAGGCAAGGGGGAAAGTGCAACGAATACGTAAGCCGCCTTTTGATGACTCACTGGCCGTAATTGTGCCTTTATGCGCCAATACTATACTTTTACATAAAGAAAGGCCAAGTCCTGAACCACCTGTTTTCCTATTTCTTGAACTATCGACACGATATAAATGTTCAAATAACTTGTCTAACGATTCCACAGGAACACAAGGTAAAGTATCATCAATAGTAATTATTGCCATTCCTGAATCTTTAGTCAGCTTAACGAATATTTCGCCCGGTGCTTGGGTATATTTAAGGCTATTATTCAAAAAATTATCGAATAGTTGATTAACTCTCGTTTCATCTGCCCAAGCAAATAAATTTTTACTTTCAATGTTACAACTTATTGATAAACCAATTTCTTTCGCCTTATGTTGATGACGAGCAATATTCTGCTCAAGAAGCGTTGAAACATTAATGCGTTCTTTTTGGTATCTTAAAGCCCCAATTTCAGCATTCGTTAATTCTGTTAAGTCTGCTACTAACTTTTGTAAATGCTGTACTTCTTCCGATAATGAATGCAAGCTTTGTAAATCAAAAGCCCTTATGCCGTCTTCTATCGCTTCAATTTCACTTTTTATGATAGCAATAGGCGTTCGTAGTTCGTGAGAAATATTCGCTAACCATCTATTTCTAGAATATTCATTTTGTTCAAGTGTTTGTGCTAAGTCATTAAAATTTTGAGATAACGACGCTAATTCATCTTTACCTGTTACTTTCAGGTTTACCTTGAAGTCCCCCTTATTGAGCAATCGCATCGAGCGCTCTAAACGTTTAATGGGCAAAACAAAATGTCGAGACAATGGCAAAGCGATAAGAATAATAAGTACAAAAAATCCGAAGAATGTGTACAGCATATTTTTTTGCATTTGCTTTGCAAAAGCTAAATCAAACTTATCCGTTAAATGTATAGCGGGAGGTAATGCAAGATAGCCGATAATTTTATTATCGAGCTCAATAGATTTCAGGCTAAAGTTTTCACGATGATGACCAATAATTAAGACTTTATCTGCATCTAATAATGCAGGCTTCACAGCTTCACGTCCAAATTCAGGCGGAGGCCCTTCTCTTCCTCTCCCTTCTTTTTGATGTGGCGGACGAGTATCACGTCTTTTGTCACGAGGCGGTCTGGGCGGCCCTGATGAATATTCATCTGCTTTATTATTTAGATAATTATCGATATTTGCAGGGAGATTTTCTCCTTGCTCTGACAATCTTAATATTTTCATCCATGACGAATTACTTTGTGGAATAGTGCCATCCGAAGGTTTTGTTTTAACATGTTTACCACTTCGAGGCTGCCCATTTCGAGAGAATGGCTTTTGTTGAGGTCTTACTTGCTTTAAATCATTACCGGCTAGTAAATGCTGCCAGCTACCTTTTTTCTGATAATATCTTGATAAATTGTCGCTGAATTGTTGTAAATTTTCTAACTGTTTTTGATTAACATATTCAAGCATACCGCGATCAAAACTTAACTGAACCACTGTAAAAATAATTGTCAGTATCATTAAGCTTGTTAACAGCAATGCTAAAATTAATTTAGTAAATATTTTCATTTTAAAATATGAAGTAGATTTTTATAAAAATTGTTATAAGACCTTTATACGCTTTATTCATTTATATGTCTTATCCATTTATTATAAATATATCAACACTTCCCGCAGTTAGACTCTCAGATAAAAAGGTAACAAGAAAAGGTGTAAATAATATGCACTAAATAAGGAAATAATGTGCAAGCTATACCTAACTTGTTTATTTCAGGCGAAATTAAGCTTTATTTTAAATAAGTACTGATTCCATCAAATGCTGAGGTATAAATATGTATTATGATTCATCAGATACATAGGAGATTACTTTATTGGCTATCGAATAAGAAAAACCTTTCGTGCTTGTCAAATGCCTTAACGCCTTTTGCTTCAAGTTAATATCTACTATTGGATCTTCTCCAAACTTTCTAATTTTTAACATTAACGCCTTTTCAAAATAATCATCTTCTGTTGTTTCTAATTCATTTACACAGTCATTAATCGTTGATGATTGGAATCCTTTCAAATAAAGTTTCTGTACAACATTCTAAATAAATTGTTTTTCCAACTTCATTCATTAAGTCGATAAGATTATGAAAAGTAGGAGTTCCTCCACCAGTAGAAACAAGTATATCTTTTTCTTTTATTATTTCTTTCAGATATCTTTCTTCAAGTTTTCTGAAATATGTTTCTCCAGAGTTATTAAAAATATCTGAGATAGTTCTGTTTTCAGATTCCTCAATATATTCATCAAGGTCAATGTATTTTAAATTGAGCTTTTCAGAAAGTTGTTTTCCAATTTTACTCTTTCCTGACCCCATAAAACCAATTAAAAAATATCTCATTTAACAATTTAATAGAAATTTAACTCTGCAAAAAAACAATTATTATAGTAATTTTCAGTGTTTTATACCTAATAATTTTTTATTAAATATTGACTGTGTATTAGAGGCTGCTGCAGGTATTGAAATAGGTAATGACGTTTCTTTTGGTCCAGGATGTAAAGTATGGTCAATCAGTCATGAATTTAAGAGTAAAGATAGCTTGATATCACAACAAGCATGGGTTAAATCAGATAAAATTACTATTGGGAATGATGTTTGGCTTGGGGCTAATGTTATTGTTTTACCTGAATCCTCGATTCCTGATGGTTGTGTAGTAGGAGCTGGGGCTATTATTACTAAACATTCAAAACTACAACCTTATGGCGTGTATGTCGGAAATCCTCTTAGATTAATTAAGCAAAGATCGTAAATATTGTATGAATAATAAAAATGTATTAATCATCGCAACTGAATACCCACCCGCAAGTGCCAGTAGTGGTGTACAGCGTATTTTAAAGTTTTCTCAGTATTTACCTGATTTAGGTTGGAATGTTTCTGTGTTAACTATGGCTCCAATGGCATACGGATCACAAGCAGTATCAGATCAATTATCTGAAATTCCTGATTCGACTATTGTCACGAGAGCCTTGGCTTTTAATACGAGTTTGCATTTTGCCATTAAAGGGCGTTATTTACGTTTTATGGCTTTACCTGATCGTTGGTCTAGTTGGGTGGTGTTTGGATTTTTTTCTGGATTAAAACAAATTCGTCAGACACGTCCTGATGTTTTGTTTTCATCATACCCACATGCTTCTGCGCATTTATTGGCTTTATTGTTACATCGAGTTACTGGAATTCCTTGGGTAGCTGATTTTAGAGATCCTATGTTGTACCGTAATAATCATTTGGATAGGCTTCAGGCTAGAGTATTTAAATGGCTAGAGAATAAAACAATGAAATATTGTCATCATGCTATTTTTACAACTCCTGGAGCAATTGAGGGGTATGCTAAGCAACG
>CAJWBY010000014.1 GCA_913020705.1 uncultured Colwellia sp. | reverse complement strand
AGTTGCGAATCCGCTCAATTAAAAGTTAATAGTAAGGCATTTAAACAAGGTATTGCTAAAGCAAATTCCTGTAAATTGGTTGACTACCCTGCTGTAGCAAAACTTAAGTATGAAATCACCGAGTTATTGTTCGAAGATTTCTATTTAAACGCAAATGATATTTACAAAGGAATTAACACATCATTTGAGAGTTTTAAAATAAGTCAGGGAGAAGACTTATATCGTTTTGCAACATTTGACGCCTTGTATGAACATTTCAATTTAGCTGACGAGAATGTTTATGGTTGGACAGGTTGGCCAAAAGAATTTCAAAACCCCAAAAGTGAAGGTGTTAAGAAATTCCAGCATTCACATGCTAAACGTATAGAGTATTTTTGTTTCCTACAATGGATAGCGCATGAGCAACTGAGTGGTGTAACTCAACACACTATAGATAAAGGCATGGCTATTGGTTTATATCTCGATTTAGCGGTTGGTTGCGATGGCTCTGGTTTTGATGTTTGGACTGATAAAGAGGTTTATGTTGCTGGTGCTTCTATCGGTGCACCACCAGATGATATGAACGCACTAGGTCAGAATTGGGGGTTGACCCCAATTAATCCTGTTGCACTTCAAAAACAGGGTTATCAACCATTAGTTAAAGCACTTCGAAGTAATATGCAATATGCGGGTGCATTACGTATTGATCATATTTTAGGTTTAATGCGTCAATATTGGGTAGCTCCGGGTATGAAGGCGAATGAAGGTGTTTATATTAGTTTTCCTTGGGATGATATTCTGCGAATTATAGCTTTAGAGTCTCGTCGTAATAATTGCGTTGTTATTGGTGAAGACTTAGGTAATGTGCCTGAAGGGTTTAGCGAAACTATTCAAAATTGTGGTTTATTATCGTTCAAAGTATTATTTTTTGAACGTTGGGAGTCGGGGTTGTTTAAACGACCTGAAAATTTCCCCAGACAATCAATTGTCACAATAGCTACACACGATACTGCAACATTATCTGGTTGGTGGCTAGGTAGGGATCTAGAATGGCGTCAACAACTTAATCTTTATCCGAATGATGAAGCAGGAAATGCTGATAGAAATGCTCGTGCGAGTGAACGCGAAAACCTCATAGCTGCATTAGACGATCTACAAGTAATAGATATGAGTATAGCACCATTGATAGAGCCTGCACTAATGACTACCGAGCTGAGTATTGCAGTGCAAAAATATTTAGCAGCCTCACCTAGCCATATCCAACTAATTCCTCTTGAAGATTCTCTAGAAATAGTGGAGCAAGTAAATATCCCTGGAACTATCGATCAACACCCAAATTGGCTACAAAAACTACCTGTTTTATTAGAAGAATTTGATCGAACAAATTCAGTAATAGAAATAACTAAAGCAATGAATGAAGCAAGACCGAAGTAATAATGTGATTAATATGTTTATGACAACGCAAACAATCAAACATAACCATTTTTATGAGCTATACTATTTATTACATATGGTAATCGGAGTTAATCAACACATCAGCCCACAGCAATTGTGCAAACGATTCGCACAATATGACATAACGTATCTTATTATTATTCATAAGAAAGGGGATCATCATGGCTAAAGCAGAAGTTAATAAACAACCCGTTAAAGAGCGCCCTTTATACCTACCGCCACTTTTAAAAAAATCACCACCTGAATAAGTCCTGTATTAGAATGTTTTGACGGTTTTTAATGAAAGGTCAGTGGTTTACTCCTCTGGCCTTTTTAGTGCAGTTTGCTTGATGTGTTTCTTATACTTTCAATCAAATGTTAAACATATATAGTGGACTAAGTAATATTATCTAAGCACCATACAGGCAACCTTTAGGTACTTAACTTATTTAAATTTAACGATACTTGTACCAATAATAAACATCCAGTTACGCCAAGCCCTAAACCAATACCCATCCATATGCCTTGTAATTGAAATGTCTGCATAAAATACCAGGCAGCTGGTAAGCCTGCCAACAAATAACCTACACCCGTGATCACTGCTGGAGCAAACACTATTTTCATACCTCGTAAAATATTTAATCCAGTCAATTGCCATGAATCTACCACAAAACAGGCGGCAGCCACTAACATCAAACTCGGTAGAATATCCACCAGTTCAGTAAAAAGCGCATCGTCCGGATTAGCAAACCACTGCGACAGCCATTCAGGGTTTATTGTGAACAACAAGCCTATCAATACACTTGATACGGTAGCCAAGATCAAACCATTACGTGCGATGTTAATGATGGTTTGCTTGTCTCTTATACTGCCAAATTGGTTACCAACTAATATTGAGGTTGCTTGAGCAAAACCATAAGCAATACACCAAGAAAAGCTCAAAATTTGCAAAGCAATTTGATGTGCGGCAAGTGATACTGCTCCTAAAGTACCTGCCATCAAGCCAGCACCTGAAATTAATGCAAACTCAGTCAATGTTGCCAAAGCAACAAATGCCCCCATGAACATTAAAGGTTTAACGGTATTAAGTTTATATTCGAACCATTTAGTCCAAGGTTTGTACGGTAAAAACTTGGGCTGGCGAAATAACCAAACGCCATAACAAACAGCCATCAACCAAGCAGCTAATGAAGTACCGTAACCGATACCAACAATGCCAAAATCCAGAACAAATGCTAGCACATAACTAATAATAATATTTAGTATGACAGTGAACACTGAAGCCCACAAAACAGAACGAGGAGACCCAAAGGTTACCGCCAGCCCACGAAATACTACAATCAACAAGTTAGGCAGCATTGACCATTTTAATGCATGTAAATAGAGCATGCTAATATCAATGATCTCAGTTTCTTGTCCAGTCATTAACAATAAATTTGGTAATAAGTAAAACAAGGGTAATAAGGCGAGACTGATCATCACAGATAATAAAATGGCACTTTTTAAAATCCCTCGAATTTCAGCATCATTTCCACCGCAATGCTGTTTTTCACCATAAGCTATTGCCAGCAGATTAGTTACAGCACCAATTAGACTCATTAACACAACAAAAATAAAGCCAAAAACAGAACCGGCAAGCCCTCCAGCAGCCATAGTAATAACACCAATACGTGCCATCATCCAAATATCTGAAAGTACCATTAATTGTGCGACTAATTGTGAAATGATTAAAGGTACTGCAAATTTAGCTAGCTGCTTCACGTTTATCCCCTTATATTTTGTTAACTTTCCTCAAGAGCTACAAATTAAATGAATGTATAATGGTTTTCAAACGAGTAATATGCCAATCTAGGATGCATAAAACTCATGTCAACTGATATTTACGAGAAATCCATGCAACGCCATGCACTTAAGCGCCACTTTAACCTTCCGCATTCCTTAAATGCATTGCGAGTATTTGAGGCTGCCGCCCGATATTTAAGTTTTACTCATGCTGCCACCGAACTTAATGTCACCCAAAGTGCAGTAAGCAGACAAATACGGCAACTTGAAGATAATCTTGGCTTTAGTTTATTCAATCGTTTGCATCGAGCTTTGGAGCTAACCAATGAGGGTAGTGAATTGTCAATGCTGCTATCGAGACAATTTGGAGAATTAAATAGGGCAATTTATCAATTGGCTCCTTCACAGCAAAGTGAACTAAAAATCAAAGTGGAAACCAGTTTAGCAGCACGATGGTTAGTTCCTAGGCTGCATAAATTTAGAAAACGTTACCCAAATCTACAAGTGAACTTAACACTCGCTTGGTTCCAAGCAGGGGTTAATATAAACCTTGAAAGTGGTGGTTATGATGTAGCCCTATTTGGCGAAAAATATCCCGATGCTCGATATGTAGATAATAGTTTACGTAGTGAGTTTATGGCGCCGATTTATCATCCCTCACTCTGTGAAAACCAGCAACAACTCACCGTTCAACAAGCAATTGATAATGTTCACATACACCCTACGCAAGATAAATCTGACTGGAAACAATGGTTAGCGTCAACAAAAAATGATGTTCATAGCCTAAATAAAGGTATTACCTTCAATAGTTTAGATTTAGCTATTATTGCCACAATTGCAGGTGAAGGCGTGGCGATGATGGATTTAATGCTGATATTAGATGAACTTGAAAGCAACAACCTTTGTCTCCCTGAGCGGGTCCAAATCACTCAGAGCCCATGGCAGTATTATTACTATGTAGCACCCGAAACCAACGCCATTGATGATATTAATCTCTTTATCGCTTGGTTAGAAGAAGAGTTCAGTCAAGATAAACAAAGACTGATTAACCTCGCCAGCGAAAACGATTGGTCTATGCCTGATGAAATGAATACCCCTTAGTAACATTATCATCTCTTCAGTGCATGTAACCTCGACTAATCGTATAATGAGGAACCATTCATATTCTACGATTAAAATAATATTTAATGCCAATTAATGACCAAACTTGTTTAACAGAATTCCCTGAGCTAAGGCAAACTCATCAGCACTTCAAAATATTTAAGCCATATGGTTTTTTAAGTCAGTTTTTACCTGAAAAACGCAAGAAAAAACATTTGTTAGGTGAGCTATTTACATTCCCCGATAAAACCATGGCGATTGGCCGATTAGATCACGACTCAGAAGGTTTATTGTTACTCACTACCGACGGTATGATCAGCTATAAGATAAGAAGCAAAAATATAGAAAAAGAATACTACGTTCAAGTAGACGGAGTCATCACATATCAAGCAATGTTATTGCTGAAAAATGGTGTTGATATTACGATTAATGGATCGACTTATTTAACCTTGCCTTGTAAAGCTGTCAAACTTGATTGTAATCCTCAATTACCCACGCGTGGTCGTAAAATTCGCGACCCAAGACATGGCCCTACTAGCTGGATATCAATTACACTCTGTGAAGGAAAAAATCGTCAGATAAGGAAAATGACGGCGGCTGTAGGCTTCGCAACTTTAAGACTGGTTAGAGTTCGGATTGGTGACATCCATATAGATAACATGGATGCAGGTGAAGTTGTTCCAATAACCCATTTTGACGCCACGATTAATGGCTAAATTCTATGGCAATGCATTCTGTATTAAGATAACACTGTTTTTATAAAGGATTTTCAAAAACGTCTATGTAAATAAAAAAGAGTTTGAGAACCCTAATCAATATTCACAAGAAAGAAAAAGAAAATAAGAACTCCGCGTTTTAGTTGAACATTTCTCACTTTTTCATAAATTAGTTGCTCGATTAAATAAGATTATTAATAAACAACAAAGGCTAAACAAATAATTTGCCTAGCCTTAAAGCTTATCACCATTAAAGAAATGATAAATACGCTATCAAATTCTAAAAGTTTCGAATTTCAACCGTATTACTATTGAAGTCAAATTTATTAATTTTTCCACATTCAGCTACATGGTTACTTGATGAATAAGGCGTGTTAGCTTGGTTAATATCCCCTTCCCAACCTTGTCCATTTTTAACATAAGCTTTGACTTCAAATTTATTATTAACCGTTAGACTACAATCCATATCAACGTCTAACATCCAGTAATGTTGGCCCCAAATATTTAACGGTTCTTCTCCATAACCATCATTGGCAACAGTACGTTTTCTTCCCCAATCTGATGGCCAAGCATTTGTCGTCCAATCAAGAGGCGTACCTTCAGCTGCATTGCTTTGACCAACTTCGCTGCCGTACCAATCTAAATAACTTTCATTGTTTTTCCATGGTGTTGTCGTCGCACTTTGTAAATTGTTATGACTAATGGGCATAGAACACTCAAAATTTGAGGTCTGACAATTTCTCCCTAAATTATTATTAGCATAATCATGGTCAATACCACCACGAATAAACATATCTTGCCCACTTTGTGTTTGAGCTTGAATGAATATCACCGTACGTTTGATTTGTTCAGAACCTGTTACATCGCTATTAATTTTTGCACCTTGATGTATTGCAAAAGCATCCCAAACGCCGACATTAGCATTGATACTACCGCCATTGTTTACGGTGATAGTTTCACCACTACATGATTTAGCATCCGCAGATAATTGACCTTTTAAAACGTTACAATAGGTTCCTGCATTCATATCAGTAGCAAGCGTAACGTTTAAATTAAAATCTTCTTTGTTAATTGCGACAAAACCTGAACTACCACGACCAAAAGCTATTTGGTTATTACCATTATCCCACCAGTTTGTAGTGTTCCAGTTATCTGCGGTGTTATTTCTAAAGTCGACACCTCCGGCAATATAAGACCAACGATGTTCACACTTCCAATTACTGCCAAAACATTCTAAATTCCCATTATTATGTACAGGAACACTTGGAGCACCAGCATCTGTATCTCCATGAAAATCATAACTAGACATAACTTTCGGATAGCCATACGGAAAAGCTAACATAAATACATTCGCTAAGTCGTATAAACGTCCATCCTCAAAAGTAATCACATTACCGCCACCACCATGACCACGTTGATTGTCATGGTTATCAACAAAAACCACCGCTGAACTGCTGGGTAAAAACCCCCAAGCTTCACCAAAGGAGCTAAGTGCAGATAGGCTGCCATTTTTAAAGGTGTTACCTAATTGCGTGGTATATTTGAATTCAGTGACTAAACCCGTGCTTTGATACTCACTTGATGTGATCGGTTCCCCACCTTGGTCAATCACTTCTTGAAACACCAAGGGTGAACCATTCACTTTAGATAACACGCCTTGAATATCGCCTAATGCCATATGTTTTGAGGCATCAAAACGAAAACCAGCTACGCCAATGTTTTGTAAGTCGTTTAAATAATCTGCCAGCGTTTCTTGTACATAAGGTGCCCCCGTATTTAGATCTGTTAAACCAACAAGTTCACAGTTTTGTACTTGCCAGCGATTGTTATAATCGGTTATCGCACAGGTATCATGAAAGTCTTGAGGCCCGAAGTTAGGAAAGCTTTTATTGCCATAGGTACTACCTGCTGTTCCAGTACCACTTCCTGCTGCCATATGATTTAAAACCGCATCAACGTATATTTCTACACCGACAGCTTTACAACGATTAACCATGTCGACAAATTGGGCACGGTTACCGCTTCGACTTTCTATTTTATAGCTCACAGGTTGATAACGAGTCCACCATTGTCCTCCTTGAATGTGCTCATTAGGTGGTGAAACCTGAACTGCTGCATACCCTTTTGGGCCTAAATAGTCTTCACATTCTTGGGCGACATCTTGCCAACTCCATTCAAATAAATGAACAAATGTAGTGGGTTGTTCAACCGCTTGAACTTGACAAGCAATGCCTAATGCCATACTTGTCGTTAATAGAGATTTAATTACTTTAGTTTTAATTTTCATTTTCATTTTCATTTTTATTTTTATTCCTAATGTAAATTTAATGTTTCTTTTTGCTTATTAAACAGCCAAATCAGGTTGCATTAAATTTAATGAAAGTGATATATCAAAAAATATGAATACGTATTCAGACAATTATTTATAGGTGTTTTACAAAAAATAAAATTATATTTGGCGTTATTATTCTCACCCTTAAAATATTGTAAGGTGTGTCAGTTTATTAACAACAATGAATAAATCATTGCGGGTATACTGTTACTTACAGTCGTCTTTTCATAAAAGTTATTGATGGTGTCCTTTTAAAGAAAATCTAAGAACGTATATTACAGAAAACAAAAAAACCGCTAAACTTTTGGTTAGCGGATTATCTAATGTAGCGGGATAAATAGTACAGGCACTGTTTTTATTCAATAAAATTGTCATTAGCGTAGATATTATCTGAAGATCACTAATGCAACATAACGGTCGCTCTTTCTGAACCAAATCTCCCCTATTAAGCGGCGATTATGATACGTAAAACCCTATATCAAGTTTTGATAAAGGGGCTAAATGTTGTTCAAAAAATCTGCATATATGAAAATTAATGAACCCTACTTTTAAAGCAATCTATACATTAAATGTAGTAGCAATCTACAGATAACTAACAAAAAGTTTTACTATAGGTTAAAAACCCGCAAGCGAAATCCCATCAATTGCAAGCTCTTCGGTTACTTGGTGTTTAGCTGTGATTTCCCATTTAGCAAATACGATGAGCAGTGCCACCATCTCGTCTCGATTTATGGTGTTTTTGTTGATAAACAACTGTAGATCTTCGTCAGCTTGTTTACCTAACTCTTTGGCAATTTTCTTGGCATAAGCACCCGTCGGGTTAGGCTTCCCCCCAACTATCGAACCTATCGTGTCGGTCGACGGTGCATATCTATTCATAATGTCAGTAGCAGAGCGTAAATTATGCTTGAAATAGTAAGTATGCATCAGCTTTACAAAAGCTCTAGCAGCATATTTAGGATGCATAA
This sequence comes from uncultured Colwellia sp., assembly GCA_913020705.1. The sequence continues at coordinate 37,503 of CAJWBY010000014.1, read as the reverse complement.
ACTGTGCATGTCCACGTGAATCTTGTGATTCTTGGCCATTCCAGTAGGTTGGTTTTCCCATTGGTGATTTAATACACCAATAATTATTAAATCGGACGCAGACCATACCAGGTTCATTTAGCTCTTTGTCAGAGTAATTAGTCGGTACCCAATCAGAACCTTTCTTTTTTAGTAATGAGGTGTATTCGCTAGTTGATGTGGTTTGCGCGACCGTAATACTAGATATTGAAACCAATAAAAGTACGAGCAGCTTTTTTGTTGCTGTATTCATTTTCTATCCCTGATTATGTTTATTTTAATTAGCCTAGGAGGTTAATTATGTTTCCGCAAACTTCTTTACCCTAAGGACCTTTTTTTGTATGAAAACTATCCTTTAGGTATGATAATTTATTATTAAAAAATATCGTTCATATTGAGGCACATTTTTTGCTATTATAGCGGATTTTCTTTCCCTATTAAGGCAGCAGCACTGCGTGGAAGTTTTTCAACTTAGAGATTATCAACAAGAAGCTGTTTCTGCGGTGCTCAAACACTTTCGAAAAACCAATGAATCTGCGGTGATTGTTTTACCTACAGGCTCAGGTAAAAGTCTGGTAATTGCCGAGCTTGCTCGTTTAGCAAAGCGAAACATACTAGTACTCACCCATGTGAAAGAATTGGTTGAGCAAAATCATCAAAAATATGAAACCTATGGTGTTACCGCTGGTATTTATTCTGCAGGATTAAAACTGAAAGAAACTCAGCACCAAGTCACGTTCGCCAGCATACAATCGGCAGCCCGCAATCTAGATGATTTTAGTGAGCCCTACTCTTTAATTATTATTGACGAATGTCATAGAGTTAACTTAGCTAGCGCTGACTTGTCTAATGAACAACCTAAAGAACTATTTAAGGATAAAACGAAGTACAAAGCTCAAAATAAACCTGAATTAGATCCCAAAGAACAACCCCAAGAAAAAGCAAACAAGCAGTCTAATAGTAATCAGTACCAGCAAATTATTAAAAAATTGATGCAAGTTAATCCCGAGGTAAAATTATTAGGTTTAACCGCAACCCCCTATCGTTTAGGTATGGGCTGGATTTATAAAAAGCATTATCGTGGCTTCATGCGAAGTGAAGAAAACCGACCTTTTGAGCACTGTATTTATGAACTGCCCATTCGTTACTTAATTAAACGCCAGTATTTAACTGAGCCCAATTTAGTCGATGCCACCATAGAGCATTATGATTTTAGTTCCCTGCAAGCTAATGCATCAGGCGAATATAGTCCTAAGGATATGAATCATTTATTAAACAAGAATCCCCGGGTGACTCAAAGCATTATTGAGCAGGTCATTGAGCTTGGCCATAAACGTCAAGGTATTATGATATTTGCAGCTACTGTTGAGCATGCAAAGGAAGTATTTAGTTATTTACCCACCAAATTGAGTGCATTGATTACCGGCGCTACCGACAATACTGAACGCGATAAGTTAATTAAGGCATTCAAGCGTAAAGAAATTAAATACTTGGTTAATGTTTCAGTGTTAACCACAGGCTTTGATGCGCCTCATGTCGATATGATTGCGATATTACGTCCAACACAATCAGTGAGTCTCTATCAGCAAATCATCGGACGTGGTCTGCGTTTGAGTGATAACAAAAAAGATTGCTTGGTAATTGACTATACAGGCAATGATTTTGACCTCTATCACCCAGAAGTTGGTGAGAAAAAGCCAAATAGCAAAAGTCAGCCAGTTCAAGTTGTTTGCCCAAGCTGTGAATTTCCCAATGTATTTTGGGGCATTTGTGATGATGACGGTTATTTAGTGGAACACTACGGCCGACGATGCAAAGGCCTCGTCAATGTTCCTAGTGAGGAGCAAGCATACCTAGCAGAAAGCCAGAGTCAATGTGACTATCGTTTTGTATTTAAAGAATGTCCTCACTGCGGTGGTGAAAATGACATAGCTGCTAGAAACTGTTTACAATGCCTCGAAGTATTGGTTGACCCCGATGATATGTTAAAAAAGGCACTAAAACTTAAAGGTTCGAAAGTTATTCGCTGTGCAGGCCTTAATTTAACGAAAGTCAGTGATAAGGGAACTGATAAATTAAAAATCACATACCATGATGAACAAGGCACTGAACTCAATGAATCTTTTGATTTCTCTAAGCCGAATCAAGTTAAAGTATTCAATGATATTTTTTCTAAACGCCTTAGCGGTAAAATCAGTGTTCAACTAGGCTCTACAGAGTCGTTCGAAGTGAAAAATCTTGAACAAGCGTTGAAGTTAGCTAACATATTACCGTGTCCTAATTTTGTTATTGCTAGTAAACAAAAATACTATTGGCGCGTCAAAGACAGAATTTTTGACTATCACGGTAAATACCGAAAAGCCAATGAGCTTAAATAACCCATTTTTATCTATTACAAACAACATTAAGCAAGAATTCATGCCTAAATTACAAGCTAATTTATTGTTCACTAAAGTTTATAAAAAGTGGAATACAGACACTACTTGAATGTTTTTTTAGTGCTACTTATTGATGCCGAAAACTTTTATTAATTGGTTAATCTCTTCTCGGCCAGACCAAGCACGCCAAAACGCAGCGACAGCTATAAAAGAAGCTACTGCTAGCATTAACCACTCATTGTGCACAAGGTGCGTTCCAATAGCGCCGAGCATAAGTCCTCCTAAGCATAACGAAGATAGAGAAGATAATCGTGGAATTAGCAACCCAAATGCACCAATAATTTCAACAATACCAGTAAAGTACATAAATTCTCTTGGGTAACCCCAACGTAAAAAAGCATCAACTTCGAAAGGCAACGATAATAATTTGGCACCACCCGAGGCGAAAAATATTAGTGCGAGAATATAGCTTGAAATACGTGCGTTCATTTATTGTCCAAACACCTTATTTATAGGCAAAATAATTGTTGTCTAAAAATTGAGGAAGCAAAAAAATTCAATTTTAATTTGCCACTCTTGAAGTTATTGTTATGTTTCTAATTTAAGCGAAGTGTTAGCTTTGCAACCCTACGACCTAAGTGCTTTGCCGTTGCTAAATCTACTTCATGCGCAACACTATTAGTAGTTTGGGATACTATTCCCAATTGGCAACCTAATCGATTTAAAGTAGAACTCTCAGCTCCATATGAAGCATCAATGCTCACCCACAACATACCATGCTGACTTGCTAAAGTGGCCATGTATTGCAAAGTACTTGATTGATCACCGTTTAGCCCTGTTCCAGAAGTAAACCCCGCAGATACTTTATCAGCCCAATCTTGTTTCTGCCAATGCTCGCTTGAGGCGTCAGCAAATGCCTTGAACTGAGCTGAAACACTTCCCATATATGTTGGACTTCCAAAGATGATGGCATCACATGATTTTAGTTGTTCAAATAACGCTTCGTTTTCAAATCTACCTTCAAAAATTTCATACCCTTCTACTCTATGTTCATATACAGTTATTCCAGGTTCTTGCTTAGCGCCAGAAGCAATTGCATTAGCAAGCTGCCCTGTCACATCACTTTTAGTAAAATACACTATTGCTATGCGGGACATTGATTTAAAACTCCTTTATTGATTATGTTTGGTATTAACATTACTACCTGCTAACAGGATAAATATTTTTAGCTAAAATAAACGACGAATAAAAAAAACAACTCCATTAATCGATTGAATCGTTTATTTTGATGTGGATTACTCTAATTTCCCTACTATGTAATAACGATAATAGCCAATAGCACTACTACCAACAAAAACAGTTTCTACGAGTATACCAACAGGTGACCATAAAATAGTATTATGAACCAGCCATAACGTGCCACCTATAATCATCATAATGCGTAAAAATTTGTCATTAGAGCTAAATGAACCAGTAGTAATAAAAACGGTTGCTATAAAACCTAAAATACTTAAAAAGCCAATATAACTGTAAATAGTAATAAATAAACTAACACAAAGTGAGGCTGCAGCCATCCATTGAAACTTCCATTTAATAGCAATTAAAAACCTAATACTAGAAAAAAGAAAAATGTAACCTGCAGTAGGTTGTTCTAGTAACAAATAATGAAATCCGTTAAATAAACAGCTAATAGATAAAAGAGCTAATATACGATTTTTATTCTTCAGTTGCATTGCAAAACATTCAATAGCTAAAGTTATTGAAACAAGTAACTGTGAAAGTAAAAAATCTGACATGAAATATCCTAAAATGATTCAACTATACAAACAATCTAAAGCCACCCTCCTACATAATCGGCTCAAAAACTGTGCGTGAAATTTCAAGAAGCGGACGCTAGCGAGGTGTTTATCGTCTATTTGAGTAAATCATCATTTATTTTTTGCGGTAGTTTTAACGTTTTTATTTTGTTCCATTTGTGCGACTTTATCATTTAACTCTGTAAGCGACTTTTGAATATCCATTAATACAGGGTTAGATTTTGAGTGATTTCTAATTTCTTCTTCACGAAAACCAAGCCGAGAATCTAGATAACCAATAACCAAAGAAGCCAACACAAATATTACTAAAATAATTGGGACTGCAATCAATGGGCTATTAAAAACAAATTCGGTTACAGGGTTATCACCTAGAGACTTTATAAAAACGAAAATTATAAGCAAAAACTGTACATAACCAATATACATTTTTGAGCGATCTATATAGACCTTCCATCGAATTAAAGACTTTTTATTTAACCGTGAAATCAAGACAACTCCTAAATACATAACGCCCATTTAAAATGACAAAATAGATTAACTGAATGAACAAAAAGCCAACTATTATTTATTCTGCTTGAAAAGCTTTTTATGTGCCAGATAAACACCAGACTGCAAATTCATTACCACTAGGCTCGAGAAAATGAAATCGGCTCCCTCCAGGAAATGAAAAAATTGAAGTAGAAATTTCACCACCAAATGATTCTACAGTAGATTGAGCTTGCTCCAAATCATCAGTTAATAATACAAGTAAGGCAGCGCCATTTGAAGTTATCGAAGACAAATCGGATTTATAGAAACCACCGTCCAATCCTTCATCAGCAAAAGCAGTATAATCGGCACCGTAATCAGTAAAACTCCAACCAAATGCATCCTCAAAGAACTTTTTTGTTGCAGGTATATTTTTGGCGGGAAATTCTACATAGTTCAACTTTAAATTTTTAGACATAACGTAAATCCTTTTGGTTCTAACACCCCATTAAGAGGCAAATATTATGAAGGTTATAATCGACGTACGTTCAAAAACCAACTGTTATTTGCCCAGCTTGAGTGGCTTATTAGCTATACACCACCTATACATTCTAATTTGACGAAAACTAAAACACACGTTTACCTGATATTGCAATATACATTGCAAAAAAGCCAAGCAATGAATAAATCCATTCAAAGTAATTAATTACTTGAAAATTCCCATTTAATGCCATTGTACCAATCATATACGCTAAAAATAATGAAGGAATAGCAAAGACTCCTAATAAAAGTCGAATATTTAAAGGTAACTTATCAGTCTTATTTTTCGGTTTCATTACTCATGTTTTCCTTTGTGAAATTGGCATAGTGCCACAAAATCATAAACTGTATTACTAACGTCTTATCAAAAAAATAATACTGGGGTAAAATAAGCGACCAAGTAGCAAAAACCAACTGTTATTTGTCCTTTTGAGCGAATTTTATGTTGTTTAGCCTCAAAACTTTTAGGTACCATCAAAAATGTACTGACTATAATAAAGCCCTAATTGAATAAGGCTTTCCAAAAGTAGGAATAATTACTTTTATCGGATCCATGTTTAATTTCTTAACCTCTTCTTTAAGAGTCTTAATTGGATCATTATATCCCTCATCAGTTAACTTAAATGTTCCAAAGTGAATCCCGATCATTTCTTTACTTTCTAGGTCTTTAAATGCTTTTAGAGCATCCATTGGGTTAAGATGAGCATCTTTCATGAACCATCTAGGCTCATAAGCACCAATGGGAATCAAAGAAAGGTCTGGTGCGCCGAGTTTATCTTTAATTACTTTAAAGAACTTCCCATACCCTGTATCTCCAGCAAAGTAAATCTTATGAGTATTTTCAATATAGAACCCACCCCAAAGCATTTCTCTTTTATCAAATATGCCTCTAGCCGACCAGTGCTGGGATGGTACAAAAGTAATCTGAGTTTTATTAGCGGTTATACTTTGCCACCAATCCAAGTCAATAGCGGTTTTAATTTCGTTATCTTCTAAAAATGACTTCGTTTTTAACCCTGCAACGAATTGTGGGAGATCTCGGTCGTTTAAGCGCTTGAGGGTATCAAGATCTAAGTGGTCATAATGATTATGAGATATAAGAACGATATCTATAGGAGGTAGATCATCAAAAGCAATAGCGGGATTAACGACTCTCTTGGGCCCAGCAAATTGAACAGGTGAAGCTCTTAGTGAATAATGAGGATCTGTTAATATGTTTAAATTATCGACCTGAATAAGCACTGAAGCATGGTTGATTACAGTAATAATTGGTTTTACTGATCTTTGAACAGCAGGTTTAAACTGTTTGGAGTCAATGTTATCTGGCCAAGGAGTAGATTCACTCATACTACCTATTTTCCAACTGACCAGATCAAATATACTTTTATCATCAAAGGGTTCGATGTTATCAAATTTAACACCATCGAAAGGGGCGTTAGTCTTTGCATATGGTTGAGATGTACAGGAGGAAAGTAAAACGGTAAATATTAATGATGATAATTTTTTCATTTAGCTGACCTATTTTTCTTAGTGTTTATTAAAACCGAAACCATTACGTAACCTATGTATTTAAAGATCAAATTGAAGATTAATGAACCTATTTTAAATATTTAAGAATGATCTAATTAAAAATTGGATCAACTTTATAAAGTAAACATGAAGAAGCTACACACGCTCAATGTAAAGGCGATACAAAGCAATATGTAATGAACACAGCAACACAGGATCAAATAGCCATCTGTTATTTGTATGCTTAAATGGCTTGTTATGTTGATTAATCACCACCTCCGCAGCTACTTCCACAACTACTTGTTGAATCTCCAGATGAACCGCTGCAACCCGAGGAACAACCTATATGAGAAGCACAATAATTATTCCCATAATTAGGAGAACTTCTATCTTTACAGTTCTTCGAGTAAAAGAAGCCATCTTCTATTTTTAATTCCGAATCTATAGCAAACAACATAGGAAGGCGAATAGGTAATTTGGGGTTAATACTCTCTAAATGACATGACAACCTCCAAGCCCTTTTTATGCCCTCTTGCGCCGTTGTTCTGGATTTCATTGCTTCTGTTGGCGTGTGGTGTAAAAACCTACCAATACCTTTTTTACAGAAAACTTCATAATTTTTTGTAAATAGAATGAACTGATGCCAAGCAACGTCTACTACTTGAGAAGGCATAGCAACAGGCTTTAACTTAGCCTTGTAAGATATAAGAAAGAATGTTCTTAATGTATCCAAAACCAACTCAATTTGCTCATTATTCAAATGCGGGTAAGAAGTATTTACTCCTTTCTTTATAGATACAGGAAATTCAAAAGACTCAATAAACGCTATTCTTTTTTTATGTTGATTATAAAAATAAAATCCCAACCAAATAAAAACGCCTATAACAATAATAATACTTATATCCATATAAAGCTCGTACTCCAATACATGAGAACAACATAACGCCCTGTTAACAGGCTAAATATTGTTGGCTAGAATAAGCGACGCAGGTGCAAAAGCCAACAATATTTTATACATGTTAAACAACTTGTTAACTACGATTTGATTTGAGCCACATTTTAACGGGAATAATCCACTCAGGAAGAGGGTTATAAAATGCACCATGTTCTTTCCCAGTTGTGATGGAGATCTCTTTAAACGTTTTAACTTTTTTACTGCGATCAATAAGGAATTGACAAGAACCAACACCATCAGAAGTTTCAAATACAGAAAATATATTCCCGAATACTTCCAATTCAGAATTGTTTTTAACAAATTTAGAACAGCCCGCTAAAATAACAAAATTGACTTTATCTGAGGCTAAAAAATTTGAAGTTAATACAGTTATTGCTCCACCACGTGAAAAACCAATAAAAGTAATATTTTCAGGTTTGACACCTTTGTTAATAAGGCTATTCGCATTATCAGCCAGTTTGTTAGCAAAGTCTCTAGGATCAGTGCCTTTTGGGCGGTGATAGGCAATAAGGTTATAGCTATCATCTGAGAGAGCCGTTTTAATTTCAGGAAAGTTATACATCCCCCAACGAGGATTTATTGGCATCGGGTTCTGACCTTCCACTATCAATCCATGAGAATAGAATACATATTGTTCATTTGATTTAATTTCACGGGGAAAGTTTTCGAATATATTATTTGCTATACAGCTAGAAGATAAAAACAACCCTATGGCTGCAAAGATGAGAGTATTAATGATGTTTTCCTTTAAATAGTCAACTGTTATTTTTATGCTTAAATGGCTTGTTATGTGTATTGAATTTGATATCTAACTTTTACAATTATCCCAGTTTTCTAAATTTTTTAATGGGGATAAATCAGCTTGACCTATATTAAAATCCTGATACAAAGGGAAAAATTCAGACCTTGAATCTAACTTTAAATATAAACTAATGAAAACATTATCAGGTATATCATCTATATTTTTACAACCTTTTAATACACGGATAGAGAAGCCAAAATCATCACTTTTCCCACCATTTTTCAGATGTGTTTTCATCTTCTTTTGTAGGTTTTTCATTTTTATTACATCTTCAGGAGATAATGTTAATATAGTAAGATGTTCATTGTCCGCAAGCCCTTCAGCTACTATTGGAACTCGTGAAGCATTATCGACGACAAAAAAATACTTTTGTAATACCTTTAAATCTGGATTGTCGTTATTAATAAAAATCTCCATCTCAACATCTCCAGTTTGAACTTGTATGGCGTTCGATCTTTTGATAGCAATTGAAATAGCCTCAGGGTGAAATTCCAGCGGATTTGCCGTCATCATTTTATACACACTAGATAATGGAATCCCTGCACAACCTACAATAGATAACACTAAAAGTAACAACATTATTTTTTTCAATGTACTCAATCCTTATTTAATTATTTGAACATACTATTTTCAATCTCAAATAGGACTCGGATTTATAATTTAAGTTCATTTCGGGATGAGTGATTTACAAATAACGCCCCATTAAGAGGCTTTTAATTGTTGGTCAAAATGTGAAACGAAGCGGAACCTAACCAACTGCTAAAAGTCCGTTTTGATTGGTTTGTTAGCTTTAGAGTTGTTGATTTAGCACTTTAACTATTTCATCTATAGATGAATCACGGTAGCCTATACTATGAAAAACAAGCTCTCCATTCTTTCCTACGATAAATAAGTTAGGGATTACTTCGACACCAAACTTCTTACCTATAACCCCTCGTTTATCATGGGTCAACGTTAAGTTTAGTGAAGATAATAGTTTTTTAATCTTACGATATTTTTTACGCTCCTCTTTATAATTAATGGCAATAACTTTTATCTTATCTGTTCCTATTTTATTTTGAATGTTTTCCAAAATAGGAAGTTCTTTGAGACAAGGGGGGCACCAAGAAGCCCAAAAAGATATAACCACAACTTTACCTTTATGATCTTTTAAAGTTACGATATCCCCATTACTATCTTTACCTAAAAAATCGGGTGGTAGATCACCTAATTCCAATACTGCTTCAGCATTAATGTTTAAAGAAAAAACACCTATCAATATTATTATTATACGGCTGAACATTTTTATGACTCCTTCAAGCTAACGCCACGTTATGCGGCAAAAAATTGTTTTCAAAAATGTTGAGGAACGAAAACAGCAAACTGTTTTCACTCCTTGTTGAATAACTTATTAGGTATTTATTCTACAGGTGTTACAACCTGTATTTTTGTATCTGTTTCAGGGATATGAACAATTACGTTATATAATGACCATGCTTCCATTTCTTTGTATGCCTGAACATAAACATCAGCTTCTCCATCAGGCCCCGAAATAGAATATTGTAAAGATGCCTCTCCTTTAGCTCCTGAAGTCTGAATACTTCCCATAACAAAATAACCTGCTTCAACTGGTTGGCCAACAACCTCAATGACCTCAATATTTTGAGATATCCTTACCATCGATTGATCAAAAGCTTCACCTTTAAGCATGTTTCCGATTAGCGTAAAAAATAAGGGAAAAACAACAAATAATAAGATTAAACCTGCATTACGCCATTTTCTTTGCGTTTGTTTAAAATGTTCAATATCTCTCCATGTTCTATTTTTCCATGCCCATTCGTTCCCTTTGGCACCAAGCATAAAAAACATAACAATATTAACGAAAGGAACAAACATTAATAGGGCTATATAAGTGCTGTTACCTATTCCCCAAATCCAATTAAGCAGAAATGCTCCCCAATTCCATCCTTTTAGTTCAGGCGGTACGACAGAGTCTTTTCCTAAGCCTGAGATATATTCTTGTTCTTGATTCATACTTTAAATTTACTCCTACCCTTGGCTTTATGCCTAACGCCCAATTAACAGGCAAACAACAGTTGGTTAAAATAAGCGACGAAGGAGCAAAAACCAACTGTTTTTTTTCCTTGTTTAATTTCTTGTTAGATCTTTATTTCAACTTGCCTATTAATTCAGCCAATTCTTTTAATACTAATTCTGGCTCTTCTTTTTGAATAAAGTGATTACTTTTTTCAGTCAATACTGCTTTGCCTTGTGGGAAAGTTGAAGCCCAATCTTTATGCGCTTCACCCATTTTTTCTCTACCTAAATCTGTTATTTGTAGTACAACTGGGTTATCAAATTTTTTAATAGAAGCAATTATTGTTAATGGTTTATCACCAATTTTATCGAAATTTGGCATTGGTCTTTTTGCCCAATAATCTAAATACTCATTAGCCATACCATCCTTAAGGCCCATATTTTTCATCCATTTGGTTTCTTTTATTGCTCTTTGAAGGTCTATTTTTTTGACTATATCTAAGTCATGTTCTGTGGATGGATCTATTAAAAGTAAAGCATTTACTGACTTAGGGTATTGACCAGCAAACGCTCTTGCTAACATTCCACCATATGAATGAGAGATATGAATAACAGGTTCATTAACTTTTAAGGAATCTAATAAGCTTTTTGTATGATTGGCATATTGCTCAGCACTAAATTGTTGGGTGGTTTTCGATGAATTTCCATTACCAGCTCTTGAATAGCGTATTACTCGTACCATTTTTGATATATCTGGAATAATAGTATCCCAGTCACTTAAGTCGCGTGTCATTCCTGCTTCAAGTAAAACAAGGTGTTTACCTGAACCTGACAACTCGTATTCAATATCAAAATCGCCAATTTTGATTGTTTGTACTTGTGCTAAACAAGAAAAAGATAATAACAGTGAGATTGATGCTAAAAATTTCATTTTGTCTCCATACTATGAAAAAGAGCTAACGCCTTACTAAGCGGCGCGAAATTGTGGGCTAAAATGGAGCGAAACAAACAGCCAACTGTTTGCCGTCCATTTAAGTCGATTGTTAGGCGACGACTGCAAGAGACTGCCAGTCACCAATTGAATTTGCAACTTTCATTACATCACTGCCATCATGATGAAATATCCAAACAGAAAATTCATCAAAAGGATCTAGATATAATAGATCTCCATTATCTTCGGCGATAACAAAACTATTGATTACCCTCTGAATTGGTACCTTACCGTTAGGTGAAATAAGAAATTGATTATCACTATACTCGTTAAAACACTTTATATATAACTCAAGTTGTTTGTGAGCTGGTGATATACCTACACCACGCATATCAATTTCTTCGTTGAGCTCCTCTTCATTTAGAAAACACCAACAGCGACCTTCAAAAGATGGATCATCTTTAGGTTTTTCATTGAAATAATACTCATCTGCCTCATCAAGTGACGAAAGCAATTTAAGATACTGTTGAGGTAAAACTATACCTCTTTCATGTTGAATACTTTGAATTGACATCAACAATCCTTAAGACGCCTAACGCCTCGTTAAGAGGTAAATAATATGTTGGCTAAAATAAGCGACGCAGGAGCAAAAGCCAACTGTTATTTGTCCTGCTTTAACGACTTGTTAGATGTTTTGTTATTCAAGGCTTGCTTAACAATTAATTGCATTTTTGGTATAAAATCTGCCATAGCAATTTCAGTAGCTTTGTTATAACTGCCTAATACATAGTTATTTAAACTTGCAGATGCTTTTAAAACCATTTCTAGCTCTTTTTGCGATTCTGGTTGTTCATACTTTACCACTACCTCTAATATTTCTTTTTCAGTAAAGTTATCAGTCCAAGCTTGAGAGTATATCTTTATCGCCTCTTCAGTACTCCAAGAGTCAGAAATTTCGATCATCATATTTTGAAATAGCACTTCAATTTCTTTAACTTTTTCATCAGGAAGTTTAGATAAAGTTCCGCTTAATTGACGCATAATCATTTCAACTTGATCTTGAGCTGATTTAGATTGAGCTTCTTTTGTCTGATCTAGTATCTTATTTATTCCCATTGCATTCAGCATTCTTTCTGCTGGTGTCAACTCAGTTGAGTTTACGCAAAAAGTAAAACCACATAATAATAAAAACATCCATAAACGCATACGACTTACTCCATTTGAAAAAACATCTAACAACTTATTAAACTGGCAAATATCCTTTTTCTAAAAGAAATTAACCACCTAGTTTTTATGATTGAAATAAAACGTACGCTTATATTGTCATTATATCAAGTACTTAATGGTTTCCTTTAATTAGGTTTTGGAGTAAGCATGTTTTTATTCCGCTTTCTTTACTAAAAGCGATGCAAAAAACACATGATTTTAAAGACAACTACTTATGTAGTTAAATAAGTATTTAAAATATCGTGTAAAACCTTTACTGCTAATACTTCCCTAGCATCCAAAATGTTGATGTTTATTAGTGGCACAATGGATATAACTATCCTCTTCACATACAACCTTAAATAAAACTATGGGGTTATATTCTTTGATTGTATTCGATTAGTTTTAAAAAAGGTCATTATTATAGTAGCGTAAATATTTGACAATCTTCTTGACGGTTCAGAAAGTAACAGACATAAAAAAAGCCGTTGAATATCAACGGCTTTCTTCATTTTTAATGTGGCGGTGAGATAGAGATTTGAACTCTAGAAGGGCTATAAACCCTTGCTGGTTTTCAAGACCAGTGCTTTCGACCACTCAGCCATCTCACCTGAATGTTTCAAAACAATTGCTTGCTTCAAGACGAGGCGAATATTAAAGTGTCGAAAAACACTTGTAAAGCATTTATTTTATAAAAATGTTTGTTTGCTAAAAAAAACAACATTTTGCTAGCTATTTAAACAATCCTTAAAGGTTCGTTATGGATAATAATACTTTTCCCGACAAAGTTTGTCGCTGTTCTTGGTTAGATACTTCAAAAACCGATTATGTTAATTACCATGATGAAGAATGGGGAGTACCAGTATATGACGATCAGACACTCTTTGAATACTTGTGTTTAGAGTCTGCTCAAGCTGGTTTAAGTTGGTATACCATATTAAAACGTCGTGATGGTTATCGAAATGCGTTTAATAACTTTAATATAGATATTGTTGCAAAGTATGATCAGAATAAAGTTGAAGAGCTTGTGAGAAACACCGATATCATTCGGCATCGTGGAAAAATAACTGCTGCAATCAACAACGCTCAACGTTTCATTGATATTAAAAAAGAATTTGTTAGCTTTAGTGTATATCTGTGGCAGTTCGTTAATAACAAAACCATTATAAATTCATGGTCTGATCCTAGTGGCTGCCCTACTTCAACGAATGAATCTGATGCTTTGTGTAAAGATTTAAGAAAGCGCGGTTTCAAATTTGTTGGCCCTACAATCTGTTATGCTTATATGCAAGCTTGCGGAGTGGTGAATGACCACGACATCAGTTGTTACAAACGTTCACAAATAATCAATAAATATCAACAATCTTAAGTAACTTAAGCATAGTAATTTAAAAATCGTCGTGCCATAATATGTCACGATGTCGTAAGTAAAATTTAAGACTACTCTTGAATTCTACTCATATGGCCTTATCTAAAAAGTATAACCAAAGTTATCAGAGGAAGTATTATGGAATCAAATATTAGTTTACAGGGTAGCAAAAGTTCTGCTATCGAGATTAACAAGGTACTGAAAAATACCTATATGTTGTTGTCAATGACGCTAGCATTTAGTGCCGTTACTGCCGCTATTTCTATGGCAATGAACTTACCACGTGGTGCAGCTCTTATAATGACCTTAGTTGCTTTCGGTTTGATGTTTGTTGTAAACAAAAAAGCTGATTCAGCGAGTGGTATTTTTTGGATTTTTGCTTTCACCGGTTTAATGGGTGCTTCTTTAGGACCTATGCTTAGCCATTATGCTTCAATACCTGGCGGCCCAGCTATGATAATGCAAGCACTAGGTGGAACTGCATTAATATTCTTTGCTCTTTCTGGCTACGCATTAACCAGTAAAAAAGACTTCTCTTTCATGGGTGGTTTTTTAATGGTCGGCTTAATCGTTGCAGTTGTTGCTATGATAGCCAATATGTTTTTCCAAATCCCTGCGCTTTCTTTAGCCATTAGTGCAGCAATAATTATGGTAATGTCTGGTTTGATTTTATTCGATACTAGCCGCATTATCCATGGTGGTGAAACAAACTACATTCGTGCAACAATTTCACTTTATTTAAGTGTTTACAACATCTTCGTTCACTTATTAAGTATGTTAGGCATTTTAGGCTCAGACGATTAATAGCCTAATCTAATATAATGTAAGTACGTTGTTGCATATAAAATAAAACCTCGTTGGTCATAAGATCAACGAGGTTTTATTTTATATATTTTGTTATCCACTGTTGTATATCTAATACATTTTGCTAACAAACTTAATTTGTAATTATTTTTAGTTCTTGGCGACGTTGATGTAATAAAGGTTCAGTATAACCACTCGGTTGCTCTTTCCCTTTAAAAATTAAATCCATGGCTGCTTTAAATGCTATGTTGTTATCAAAGTCAGGTGCCATAGGTATATAGGTTGTATCAGTGATATTTTGTAAATCTACAACCGAAGCCATACGTTTGAGAGATTCAATGACTTGTTCTTTACTGAGTACGCCATGCTGTAACCAGTTACAAATATGCTGACTTGAAATGCGTAAAGTTGCACGGTCTTCCATACGACCAACATTATCGATATCAGGTACTTTTGAACAACCTGTTCCGTGATCAATCCACCTCACAACATAACCTAATAAACCTTGCACGTTATTATCAAGTTCATGTTGAATATCTATCGTAGTCAATTCATTTTGGTTAGTTAGTAATGGGATCGTAAGTAAGTCAGTTAAGTCATCATACTTATTTCCATCGATTTTAGTTAACATCGCTTCTTGAATGTCAGCCACATTAATATTGTGATAATGAAGAACGTGCAAGGTAGCAGCAGTTGGTGAAGGCACCCAAGCACAATTCGCTCCCGATTGAGGGTGAGCAATTTTGTCCTTTAACATATTAGACATTTCATCAGGAATGGCCCACATGCCCTTACCTATTTGTGCCTTTCCTTTTAACCCTGCTTGCAAACCTATACGAACATTTCTGTTCTCATAGGCAGAAATCCATTTTTCATCTTTCATCAGCCCTTTTCTGGCCATAGGGCCTGCTTGCATACTGGTATGTATTTCATCACCGGTTCTGTCTAAAAAGCCTGTATTGATAAAAGCTAGTCGGTCTTTGGCAGCCCGAATACATTCTTTTAAGTTAGCTGATGTTCTCCGTTCTTCATCCATTATGCCCATTTTAATAGTATTAGGGGCCAAACCGAAGTAAGTTTCAATACGGGTAAATAATTCATTACTAAAAGCAACTTCGTCAGGGCCATGCATTTTAGGTTTAACTATATAAATACTGCCTTTACGTGAGTTCTTAAATGTAGAATTGCCCTTTAAATCATGTAAAGAAATTAATGTTGTGATTAACCCGTCAAGAATACCCTCTGGTACTTCTTTGCCTTCGCTGGTTAAAATAGCATTGTTAGTCATTAAATGACCGACATTGCGAATAAACAACAAGCTACGCCCTGGTAGCGTTAATTCTCCGTTATTAGGTGTTTTATAGGTTCTATCTGGGTTCAGTTGTCGTGTTATTGATATCCCATTTTTTTCAATATTTTCACATAAATCACCTTTCATCAAACCTAACCAGTTGCGATAAACAGCCGTTTTATCTTCTGCATCAACTGCAGCAATTGAATCTTCGCAATCTTGAATAGTACTCAATGCTGATTCTAGAATGATATCTGCGACAGTAGCCTGATCTGTTTCAGCCACTGGTGAACTAGGGTCTATTTTAATTTCTATGTGCAAACCATTATTTTTAAATAAAATGGCTGATGGTTTTTTCCCTTCGCCTTTAAAAGCGACAAATTTCTCTTGATTTACTAAATTGACTTGCTGTCCATTTTTCAAAGTAATGGCAAGTTCGCCATTGACAACTTGGTAGTTTATAACATCAACATGGCTAGCTTGGTTTAATGGCAATACATCATCTAAAAATTGACGAGCATATGCTTGAACCCGCTCACCTCGAATCGGGTTATAATGCTTAGTGGCTTCACCACTATTACTGTCATCAATAACGTCTGTTCCATAAAGCGCATCATATAAACTGCCCCAACGAGCATTTGCTGCATTTAACGCAAAACGTGCATTCATTAAAGGCACCACAAGTTGTGGTCCTGCTACAGTGGCAACTTCTTCATCAACATTAGACGTACTTATCGAAAAGTTGCCTTGCTCTTTAACGAGGTAACCTATTTCAATTAAAAAGTTTTGATATTTTTGTTGCTCGAAATTTTGGTTTTCTGGATCTATATGCCACGCATCTATTTTATTTTGCAAGATTTGTCGTATTTCCAATAGCGCTTCATTTTTCGGCGTAAATTCATCAAAAATATTCGCCAACGATTGCCAAAAAATTTCCGCATCAATACCAGTACCAGGCAGTATTTCGTGTTCTACCAAATTGTATAAAGGCTTTGCGACTTTATAGCCGTGTTTAATTACGTATTCATTCATAGTGAAACTCAGTTTATTTGTTGCTTGTTATTATTAATAAAGTGTATTGATAAAGTGAACTGCTTGAATAAAAAGAAGAAAAGCAGCCATGCTGCTTTTTTCTTTTCATTATTTGAACACAAAAATTACTTTGTATTTGTTTGCTGTAACCAAACAGCTAATTGAGTTCGTTCTTCGTCAGTCATTTGGGTTTTATTCATAAATGGCATATCTTTGGCGTCAATTACACGTGCCTTGATTCTTGGAGCCCATTGTTTAATTGAAGCAATATCACCCAAAACAACCCCTGCCTGAGCAGCTTTAAAGATGTTATCTGTATTATCGTTTGAATGACAAGAGCTACAGCGTTGTTCGACTATTTGAGCAACTTGTTGGTCACTTACCTTTTGCTTAAGTTGCTCTTCACTAATTTCTACTTTTGTTGGAGCAATTAAGTAAGCTAAAGCAATTGTTGCTGCTATAGCCCCGACAATTATCCCAGGCTGGTTTTTACCAAAATGACGAAGAACAAAATATTGTCTAATCGCTGCTGTTATTAAGATAAGTGCCATTAATACTATCCAGCCGGCATTGTGATTAAATGTCATTGGGTAATGGTTAGAAATCATAATAAAAATAACTGGTAAAGTAATATAGGTATTATGGGTTGAACGAAGCTTGGCATTTAAACCATATTTTGAATCAGGTGTTTTACCTTCTTCTACGGCTTTTACCAGCGCGCGTTGTGACGGCATGATTCCAAAAAACACATTACCAGCCATAATCGTACCGATAATCGCGCCCATATGCATATAAGCACCACGCGCACTAAAAACTTGCATGAGCCCGTAAGATAATAAAGTACCTGCAGCGAGTAAAATAAAAGCTAAGAGTAAGCTATGATCTTTAAGCTTAGTTCGCACTAAAACTTCATAACTTCCTACACCAATAACAATGGCACCCAAACCATATAAAATAGCTTGTAGCTGAGTTAATTCAGCAACACTTTTGTCAATAAGATAAGTTTCTGCACCCACATAAAACATCAATGCTAATAAAAAGAACCCTGTTATCCAAGTGGTGTAAGCTTCCCACTTGAACCAATGCAGCATGGTTGGCATTTGGGGGGGCGCTTGTTTATATTTAGCAACTTCATAGAATCCACCACCGTGAATAGCCCATAAGTCACCAGAAATACCTTTGTCAGCTTTTTCTTGTGGCGGTGTTTCTAAATGATTATCAAGCCACACAAAATAAAATGAAGCACCGATCCAGGCTATGCCTGTTATAACGTGTGCAAAACGAATGGCTAAATTTAGCCAATCAGTGATATATGGATCCATAAGTTTTCCCAATAATATTATTATAAGTTTTAGGTTTTAATTTTTTTATTAAACAACTCTTTCACCCATGATGTGGGTAGCTTTAATATGACGTTCGTCACCTAACATACTTAATATGAATAGTTTTTCAGATAAGTTTGTACAGTGACGCATGCGTCTATCCATTAACGGAGTCGCATGATAATCAAGTACAATAAAATCGGCTTCAGCACCTTTTCTGAAGTTACCAATCGTCCCTTCAAGATCTAAAGACGCAGCGCCACCTAAGGTCGCTAGGTAAAACGACTGAAACGGACTAAGTTTGTCATTGCGAAGCTGTTGAGTTTTATAACCTTCATTGATGGTACTTAACATCGAAAATGTAGTACCCGCGCCAATATCAGATCCTAAACCTACATTCACATCAAACGCTTGTGCTTGTTTAAGGTTAAATAATCCACTGCCTAAGAACAGATTTGAACTGGGACAAAATGCAATAGCAGAGTTAGTTTCACCTAAACGCTGGCATTCGCTATCGTGCAAGTGCACACCGTGTGCAAATACACTTCGGCGACCTAAAAGTTTACTTTTATCATAAACATCAAGATATCCGTCACTTTCAGGGAATAAGTCTTTTACCCAAGCAATTTCATTTTTATTTTCGCTTAAATGAGTATGTAAATAGACACTAGGATTTTCGCTCAGTAGTTGGCCGGCTTTATTTAATTGCTCTGTTGAACAAGTAGGCGCAAAACGGGGAGTAATCGCATATTGCAAACGATCAGTTTTATGCCATTTCTCAATTAACGCTTTGGAATCTTGATAACCAGATTCTACTGTATCAGATAGGTCTTTGGGGCAGTTTTGGTCCATCAATACTTTACCGCAAATCATACGTAACTTTTTCTGTTGAGCAACAGTAAAGAAAGCTTCAACCGACTCTTTATGAACAGTACCAAACACTAATGCGGTTGTTGTTCCCGCTTCTAATAATTGTGTTAAGAAAAATTCAGCGACACTTTTACCGTGTTCAAAGTCACTAAACTGCTTTTCAAATGGAAAAGTATAGTTTTCTAACCATTCAAGTAGTTGCTCACCATACGAGGCGATCATTTCTGTCTGCGGATAATGCACGTGCGTATCTATAAACCCTGGCATGATCAAACCATTTTCATAGTGTATTACTTCAATACTGGTATCTAAGGTTGGTAATAATTTTTTGGCATCACCGATTTTTTCAATTAATCCATCTTTAATGATCATAAGACCATCTTCTAGGTATTGATAACTTTCTTCTAATTTAACTTTTGCAGGATCCGCTAAAAAGTGCAGGAGTTCACCGCGATATACTTTCAACATTTTCTATTACCTTTATTTCATATCATTAATAGGTGTAGCAAATAACAATATTTATTACTTTGTTTGAGATTTAGCTTGTTATATACCCGTAAGCAATCAAACCAACATAATTTTTTTTAACTACTTAGCTTGGCACTATTGATAAAGAACCATCGAGCGTTAATACATCGCAGTTTTCTCCCTCACCGCCTCTATCAATCACTAGGAAATCACTTTCGCTTCCAAGCGCTAAACAGAAATGATGCCAAGTACCTTTATGATAATTTACGCCTTGAGTAGAATTAGCGATAAAAACTTCAATAGTATTTACATTAAAATCACCCGCAGGAGCAACAACAACTAAGTATGAGTTAGTTCCCATTGGGACGAATGCTTGGCTACCATGAGGATGGCGTTCCATCATTTTAATTGCTATTGGTTGGACTAAAGGGGTTGAACGAAAAATATTAACGAGGGTACGACCGTTATTATCGTTCACGTCAACGTTCGCTAAATCATGATAACGCTGGGTAAAACCATCATTAATGAGAAAGTTTTCACTGTCATTATTCACTTCAATTACATCACCAAAACGACTAAAAGCTTGTTTCGTCAGTGGTTTTGGTGTTAATTGTTGCGAGTTAAGTACTTGCACGTTATCAGTCATTAAGTTTTCCAGTTATTTCTTAATTATTTTTTGTTCACTTTTACTTTAATAAGCCAGCCTAGCTACCACGATAAGTAGAATAGCCATACGCCGTTAGTAACAACGGAATATGATAATGCGTTCCGCTTGCATCGATTTCAAAAACAATGTCAACATATGGATAAAAACCCGTTTCGCCGTTTGCTTTAAAATAAACAGCAGTAGCAAAATGCATGCGATATACACCTGCAGGTAGTTTTTCATCATCAGCTAATAAACCAGGTAAACGGCCATCTTTATTTGTGACGCCGCCATTAACTTTTTGCCAATCATTGCCCTTTTGGGCAAATAATGTAATGGGTACATTTTTCGCAGGTAAACCACGAGTAGTGTCGAGTATGTGAGTTGTAATTTGACTCATACTTATTCCTTAAAAAATAGATAGTCTTAAAATTAATAGACCTAAAACTCATTCAGTTAAAAAACTTTAAAATCGTCGTCTTTTAAATAATAGGGTTAACTTTCAAGTAATGCTTTATCAATACGTAGCTGGAAAATCTTACGTTGCTCTTCTGCGGCATTTGCTAACTCTTGGGCTTTGTTGTTTGGTAAACGAGCTTGCAATAAGTCAAACATTTCTTTTGCACTTTTACCTGTCGCACAAACAATAAAGATAAAATTAAATTTAGCTTCGTAATCAGCATTACCTTGAGAAAGTGCTTCAAGCACATCGTCGTTTGCTTCTTTAACTAAGCTTTGTTCCGAACCGGCTAATTCTTTGGTATTAGCATATTTAGCGCGAAGACTTCCTACATCACCAATCTTAGGGTGGCCTTCAAAAGCTTCTAAATAGTCAGCCTCTTCTAATTCTTCCCATGCCAAATCAGCTTGTCTCACTAATGCACGTCTATCTGCAAAAGGGCGCGCCTGAACCATAGTATGAACCCATGTTGACGAGGTACAACACTGCATAAATGTATGTGTCGCTTGCGCTATCGTAAAACTATTTAATTGCTGAATATTCATGTTTCTGTCACCTATACGTCACGCTTGCCAAAAACGCGCAGTCGAGATATTCCGCCATCAGGGAATATACTTAAACGCACATGTGTAAATTGTTTAGTATTCGATGGTACTATTTCATTGAGAAATAAATGCTCACGATGTGCATATAGCTTTGTTTTAACGATAATGGGTTGCCATTTATCTGCTTGGTTACCCTCGGTAAAATCATCATTATCAGAAATTAAGCCTTCTAATAAAAACGTGTCTGGGAAGTTACCTTTAAAATGGCAAGTATCTACGATTACTTTTTCAATACTACCTTTTGTAGCCAGCTTGACAATTGACCAATCAGGACCAGGATCACGACGGCGTTTGGTTTCCCAACCATCACCCATGTCTTTACCACGGCCAGGCATAATCAAGTTATTCTTGTCGCTGAAAAACATATCTGAAACGAGCAACGCTTTAGCGCCGTTTTTGATATATGCTAAATCAATTAGCTCACCGTCAACAAAGTCGTTCCAATCTACATTAGCTTCACCGTAAACACGTAACCGTGCAATTCCACCATCAGGAAACATGTTTAAACGCACATGCGTCCAAGAAGTTGTTCCATTAATTTTATTTTCAGAGTCGATGGAAAAAATATTTTGACTATGAGCGTCTACGGAAACTTCTTTTAATACGGTATGCCAAACAGTGTGTTCATTGGGTTGAACATCACTCACACAAGCTTCTATTGAAACTTTTTCTGGTGCATTTCCACGAAAATAGTTCGTATCGATATCAAAACCGTTAATAAAACCTTGTATGCCTAGTCGGATAATACACCAGTCAAATTCACGTCCATTATCACGACCGTAACTACGACGAGACTCCCAACCGTCCATCCACTTGCCGCGATCAGTAAACTTATCGTCGATAAATATACCACGACCAGGTTTGAGTAAATTTTCCATTTCAGCGAAAAAATCATCGCTGCATGACAACGTTTCTGCACCGATACGCGCACTCGCTAAGTCAACACAGTGTGCTTTTAATTTATGTTCTAATTCAAGCGATTCACCACTTAATTTGTTCTGTTCTTGAGTATCTATATCTAGCATCATTGCTTGCTTTCCTACTTAAATTTTTATTGTTTACTTAATATTTGTAAGGATCTGTTAATCATTTCATCTTTGCCTTTACAATTTACCTTTAAGTAATGGACGCCCTTTAGGGACATTAATAAATTCATCTTGTTGATAGACATGGTGACCACGAACATAGGTATGCTGTACCTGCCCGATAACTTTTCTGCCTGCGTAAGGAGTAATGTTATGACGATGTTTGATCATCTCATTGGTTATCGTAAATTCTGCATTGGGATCAAAAACTAAAAAGTCTGCATGATGACCAACTTTAATTGCGCCTTTTACTGAATCTAACCCAGCAAATTTGGCTGTTTCTGTCGACATTAAACGAACAATATCAACTAAAGTAAATCCACGGTTTTTTGCTTCAGTCCAAATTAAAGAAATACCAAACTGTAAGGCTGAAATACCACCCCATGCCTTTTCAATGTCACCCGTATCAATATGTTTTAATTCAGGTGTACAAGGAGAATGGTCAGAAACAATAAAATCTAAACGACCATCTTTAATGGCTTGCCATAAATGTTCGCGATTTTTATTTTCACGAATTGGAGGACAACATTTAAATAATGTTTTGCCATCAGGAATATCTTCTGAAGCTATGGTTAAGTAATGAGGACAAGTTTCAGCACTAAAATGTAAACCTTCTTTTTTAGCCTGTTCAATCGTATCGAGCGCTTCGTCTGAAGATAAATGAACAATATGTACTTTACAGTTATCGCCCTTTTCTTTTGATTCTCTTGCCATATCAACCATGAGTGATATGGCATCATTTTCCCAGCTTTTAGGGCGTGATTCTAGGAAGCTGTTATATTCTTTGGTGATCTCTACATCGTTATAATTACCACAATCTAATTCAGCATGAATCAAATAAGGGACATCATGTTTTGCTAAAATAGGCATTGCAGCGCGAATATCTTTGGCTTCAACATTTGGAAACTCTTCAATGCCTGAGTCAATGAGGAACGACTTTACTCCTAAAACTCCGGCGTTCAACAAGTCATCTAGATCATTAATGTTTTGTGGAATGACACCTCCCCAAAAACCACAATCAATCCATAATTTATCATCGACTGCATCAAGCTTTTCCTGAAAAGCGGCTTTAGTTGTTGTTACGGGAATACAGTTTAACGGCATATCAACTAAAGCAGTTATACCACCCGCTGCAGCTGCTTGAGTAGCAGTGTTAAACCCTTCCCATTCGGTACGGCCTGGTTCGTTTATATGAACATGAGAGTCAACTAGACCAGGCATAATTACGTGCTCAGCATAATCTAGTACTGGGCAAGATAACGCTTTTCCATATGGGTGAATCGCGTAAATAAGTTCGTCTTTAATTTCAACACAAGCGGCTTTCATTTCACCGTCTCTATTGTTACTTACTATGACATTCTTACTTTGCAGGGCAAAATGTTTCATTTTCCTGATATTCCTTCAAATATAATACTTTCAATTAATGTTTCATCATTCATTACAGCGAGATCATCTGCTTCTTCAATTGAATGAGTTGTTAAATTTACTTTAGTGTGTTGTCGAGAGAATTGTTCAAAATTTGGTTCAATTACTTCGGAAATTTTTTGCTCAGTTCTTTGCTCAGAGATGAGCTGCTTAATTTCTTTCCAAGCAACGCCTTTATTTTTGTTTTGTACTTGTTCATCAGGTAAAAGCGTCTGATATGATTCAATTAGCTGACCCGCAACACTAATAGCAACTTCCATTGGAATTTTACCTACAACTTGTTCTAGTCCGATTGGACAATTCATTCGTTGAACAAGTGATTCCTGCACTTCTCTATGTTTATAACGTTGTTGAAAACGTCGCCATTTGGTGCCCGAAGCAATTAAACCTAAATAATGAAAGTCTTCGCGTTTCAAAATAGCGAGACTAATATCAAAATCTAATTGATGGTTATGCGTCATCACAACGTACAAAGTATTACTTGCCATTGCAGACACTTCACCCGAAGGATCATCAGTAACAAGCTTAGTTACATTGGCATATTGTTCGCAGTTTGCTGGAAATTGCGTTTCGCGGTTATCAACCCAAGTTACACGACAAGGAAGGCCTGCTAACATTGGAATTAATGTTTGACCAACATGACCCGCGCCAAATACAGCAATATGAATCGTATTCGCCGCAAAACATTCAAACAATACACTGGCATTTCCGCCACAACATTGCCCTAATTGGCTACCTAATTGAAAATGTTCGATTAACTGGCAATCTTGGTTTTTTATAAGCAATTTTTGGGCTTGTTTTATCGCTTTATATTCAAGGTGACCTCCACCAATGGTGTCAAAATTTTCATTTTGGCTTACCACCATTTTGGTGCCACTGTTTCTAGGGGTTGAGCCTG
The DNA here is from genome assembly GCA_913020705.1 of uncultured Colwellia sp. The sequence goes on along the minus strand of CAJWBY010000014.1, from coordinate 12,588 downwards.
TTACACCAATAATGGTAATTAGCACATAAGCTTTACCTTGCTGATTCAGGGTAAGAGTCGCTTGATTCCAATTTAGTATATGCCCTGTTCCTTCTGGGAAAGTGCTTTTTATAAAAGTGTTAGCACTGTTGTTAGAACTTTCATTAGAACCACTCATCGTCATCACCTTATTTATGTGTCGCCGCACTAACGGCTTCTTTAATAGATTCAACAGCCCATAGCACTCGTTCTGGCGTTGCAGGTGTATCAAGTTCTGGTGATATTTTATAATCAGATAGACTTGAAACAGCATCTTTAAGTGCAGACCATACCGATATACCTAGCATAAAAGGTGGTTCACCAACGGCTTTTGAATTGTATATAGTGTGTTCTCGATTCGGTGCATCAGGCATTAAAGCAACACGAAAGTCTTTAGGTGCATCATTAATGGCTGGAATTTTGTAAGTTGCGGGGTTATTTGAAAGCAAACGCCCTTGCTCGTTCCACACTAATTCTTCTGTCGTTAACCACCCCATACCTTGAACAAAAGCCCCTTCGATTTGTCCAATATCAATAGCAGGGTTAATTGAATGACCTACATCTTGTAAAATATCAGTACGTAAGGTTTTGTATTCACCTGTTAAGGTATCAATGATCACTTCAGATACTGAAGCTCCTGTTGCGTAATAAAAGAATGGACGTCCTTTACCTGTAGCGCGATCAAAGTGAATCTTAGGGGTTTTGTAAAACCCGGTAGAAGATAAAGAAACACGTCCCATGTAAGCTATTTGAGAGAACTCAGCAAAACTGAAGGTTTGTTCACCAACAATAATATTACCGTTTTCAAACTTAACTTGCTCTGCTATCACTTCATACTTTTCACAAGCGAAATCAATTAAACGTTGTTTTATCGTTTTAGCGGCTGCTTCTGCTGCTTTACCATTTAAGTCTGTACCTGATGATGCTGCAGTTGGTGAGGTGTTAGGCACTTTATCAGTACGTGCTGAAGAAATAGCAATCGTATCAACATCAACTTGGAATTCTTCAGCAACAATTTGTGCAACTTTTATATTAAGACCTTGCCCCATCTCACTGCCACCATGGCTTAAATGAATGGTACCGTCTGTATAAATATGCACTAATGCGCCAGCTTGGTTCAAATGCTGTACCGTAAATGAGATACCAAATTTAACAGGTGTTAAAGCAATACCTTTTTTCAATATAGGGCTATTTTCATTAAACTCAGTTATAGATTTACGACGCGCTTGGTAATCAGAGCTTTCTTCTAATGTGTCTATAATCTCGCTTAAGTTGTTGTGCTCAACTTTTTGATGATAATGAGTGACATTTCGTTCGCCATCTCCACTTTTACTACCATACAAGTTGATTTTTCGAATTTCTAACGGGTCTTTACCTAAGTTACGGGCAATATCATCCATAACCATTTCAATCGTCATCATACCTTGAGGACCACCAAAACCACGATAAGCAGTATGTGAAACGGTATTAAGTTTACAACGATTACCGGTTACGGTTGCTTGATCTAAAAAGTAAGCGTTATCAGAATGGAACATGGCTCTGTCAACAATCGCGTCAGATAAGTCAGGTGAATAACCACAATTACCGTTCACTTCAATGTTAATGCCTTGAATTTGACCTTCGCTGTTGAAACCTACCGTATAGTTGTTTTCAAAAGGATGTCTTTTACCCGTCATGATCATATCGTCCATACGAGCTAATTTAAATTTAACTGGACGTTTGGTTTCATTAGCAAGTAAAGCGGCAAGACATGCCCACGGTGCTGCTTGAGTTTCTTTCCCCCCAAAACCACCACCCATACGGCGCATATCAACTAACACTTTATTTAATGGAATATCTAAAACTTCAGCCACTAACTTTTGTACTTCACTTGGATGTTGCGATGAAGTATAAATTTCCATACCGCCATCTTCGGTTGGCACAGCTGTTGATACTTGGCCTTCAAGATACATATGCTCTTGACCACCTACCATTATTTCACCTGACAATTGATGCTCAGCAGCAGCAATAGCTGCGTTAGAATCGCCTCGTTTCATAGAAAATGGTGGACGAACAAAGTTTATCTTAGCTAACGCATCTTTTACCGTTAATACTGCTTCAAGTGCTTGATACTCAATTTTTGCTAACTTTACCGCCTTACGCGCAAGATCGAAACTTGTCGCAGCTACAGCAAAGATCGGTTGACCGATGAATTCCACTTTACCAATAGCTAATACGGGGTCACCCGGAAATACTGGACCAATATCAGTGTGTCCGGGTACATCTTTAACGGTAATTACTGCAATTACACCTTCTGCAGATTTAACCCCTGATAGGTCCATAGAAATAATATTGGCATGAGCATGTGTAGATTGACCTACAGCTGCATGTAATTCACCACGTAATGCAGGACGGTCATCAACATAAACGGCTTCACCTGCAACTTGCTTGTCTGCGCTGTCATGTTTCTTAGAACGACCTACGCCACCTAGCCCAACATTAACTTGACCATTAACGACATGTTTATCACTGTTGGTTGTTGCTTTTTGACTATCGCTTTTGTTTACATCAGTTTTCTTTATATTGATCAGGCTACGCATAATTTACCACTCGTGTTTCTATGATCTTTCTTGAATTGGCGTTTTGAAGTTCTAAGTAGCATTTTTCAATAAGGTTTTGCGCCACTTTCATGCGGTATTTATCTGAAGCACGAACATCAGACATAGGTTGAAAATCTGTTGTTAATGCAACTTTTGCTTTGACAATATTTTCTTTAGTTAAGTTATGACCTTGCAACATAGCTTCAGCCGCAGGTGCTCGCTTAGGAATAGCAGCCATGCCACCAAAAGCCAAACGAACATTGGTAATGGGTTGGCCTTTCTCTTCAAGGTTTTGTTCAATGAAGAAGGCAGCTAAAACAGCTGATATATCATCATCAATTCGTTTAGAAATTTTATAAAGCTTTAATGTTTGACCAGCAGTAGGTTTAGGAATTTGTATTGATTTGATAAATTCAGATGGCTTAAGTACGGTCTTTTTGTAATCAACAAAGTAATCTTCTACTAGAATGGTTCGTTCATTACCATTAACATGTAAAGTCATTGTTGCGCCTAGTCCTATAAGCGCTGGCGGCATATCACCTATTGGTGACGCGTTACCAATATTACCACCTAAAGTACCTGTATTACGTACTTGCTTTGAGCCAATACGCTCTATCATTTCACCTAAGTCTGGATAATAATGGTGCAAGGTATCAATGAATTCACTGTAAGGAAGCGCTGAACCTATAATGATTTCAGTCTCTGTTTCTTCAATAGTTGATAGCTCTTCAACATTACCCACATAAACTAATTTGTCTATTGTGGCTAAGTTTTGGGTAACAGATAAAGCTAAGTCTGTACCACCTGCGACTAAGGTTGATTTAGGCTCATTCACTAATTCAGTAGCGAGTTCATTGATGTTATTCGGAGCTATGTATTGATGTCCATTACCCACTAGACTTGGTGCAGGTAATTTTTTAAATTCAGTTAGCATGGCTAGCGTTTGTTGGTAGTGCTTAGAAAACGAATCTTCTTCACAACTTTCACTTGAGGTAATTGCTGCTTCGATGATTGAACGGTAACCTGTACAACGACATAAATTACCTGCTAACGCTTCAAGTACTTCCGCTTGATTTGGCGTTGAGTTATGTTTATGTAAAGCAAAAGACGACATAACAAAACCTGGTGTACAAAAGCCACACTGAGTCCCGTGATTATCAACAAGACTTTGCTGGGCCTGATGTAACTTAGCCCCATCTTTCAAATCTTCAACCGTGATTAATTGCTTACCATGCAAGTTACCAATAAACGTAATGCAGGCATTCACTGATTTATAATTAAGTTGGTCTGCCTTTTCAGTTTTTAGTTCTGAGTTAAGTTCTGCAAGCACTACTGTACAAGCTCCACAGTCACCTGATGCGCAACCTTCTTTAGTGCCAGACTTAAATTGTATTTCTCGCAAATATTGCAGAATAGTTAAATTTGGGTCCAGGTCCTTTATTGTCACAACATCGTTGTTTAATAAGAAACGCACTGTATTAGTTGTCATATTCGGGTCCGTTGTTAATCTTGTAATTGATACACGCTCAATCTTTAATAGTGTAAATATATCAGAACTAAAACCTGACACAAGTGTCAATTAATAAAAAGTTATATTTTGCTCCATATTTATTTAGTTTAATTGTTCACTTGTTAAGCGTACTTAGTATTTTGGGATTCAGAAGATTAATATCTCAAGCTAATAGAATGTAAGCCACTTATTGCTTATAATGAGCAATCTCGTAGAACATTTGATCATCGAGACATTTTATAGGTTTTTTATTTAGTTATTTTTTTGTATATCTAGGACATTTTGTGAAAAAACTCGCTTTTGTAATCACTACGGCTCCAAACAGTAATTTAACCGCTACCGCTATTAATATGATTACGGCTGCGTTAAAAAAAAGAATTGATGTTGTAGGCGTTTTTTTCTATCAAAGTGCGGTATTAAATGGCTGCGAACACCTTGCCCTACCTAATGATGAGTACCAAACACATAAACAATGGCAACAGCTTCACAATGACTTCAATCTCCCTTTACATTTATGCGCTACTGCTGCAGAAAAACATGGGTTAAGTGATGATATTAATGAACAAAAAATCACTAACATTAATAAGGCTTTTACTTTGTCAGGTTTAGGTGAATTAGTTGAACTTAATGTCAAAGCTGATCGCTTAATTCAACTGTAAGGAATTTGTGATGTCTTCACCTGTAAAATCAGTTGCTATAATGAATAGTAACGCGCCTTTATCGAAAGCTAATGCTAAAGACGCACTAGACATAGCACTTATTTTTGGTTCTTATGAACAATCTGTGAGTTTATATTTTCAAGGTGATGGCGTTTATCAATTGATAGCACATCAACAGCCTGAAAAAGTCCAGCAAAAGGATTTTTTAAAAACTTTTGCTGCATTAGCGTTTTACGATATTGAAAATATTTTTATTTGCCATGATTCCTTAATACAACGAGGATTAGCAGACAATTTTTCAATTGAAAATGTACAAGTTCTAAACCGTAATGAATTCGCAATATCATTACATCAACATCAAACTATCTTAAGGTTCTAACCCATAATGAGTATGCTTCATTTAGTACGTACATCAGCTTTTCAAGCCAATGACTTTGAACAATGCCTGAATGTAGTACAACCAAGCGATACCATCGTTCTACTTGATGATGGTTGCTATAATCTCAGTCATGATTTATGGCAACAAGCATTAAATAAAATAGCTTTACCATCGCTTTATATTATTGAAGCACATGCCCAAGCTAGATCCGTTAATATTGATAATAATAAAGTAAACCTTTTATCTTTAGATTCACTAATGACACTCATTTGTGAAACAGATAAGTCGGTAACTTGGCAATGAGTTTGGTCTTCAATGAACAAGAAATACCAACCGACAAGCAAGGTTATTTAATTAACGTTCAAGATTGGCATAGCGATTTAGTTCAACTCATTGCGGATAAAGATGAATTAGTGCTAACAGAGGCGCATTGGGAAGTAATACGTTTTGTTAGAGAATTTTATCTAACCTACAACACATCGCCCGCCATAAGAGCACTCACGAAAGCAATGAAAGCTGAGTTCGGTGAAGAAAAAGCCAGTAGTCGTTATCTATATAGATTATTCAAAGAAGGACCGGCAAAGCAAGCTACAAAGTATGCTGGCTTGCCAAAACCAGCACGATGCATTTAAACGATTAAAAACGCTTATATTGAATTACTATCAATATTACACTTTGATATTGATAGTATGACCACTATTACCCACGGTTGGTAATGCAGCAGAATCAACACCAGCTGCAGAAGCGATTAGCTTTAGCGCCATTTCACCTTCAAGTTCTTGTTGACTCTTAGACAAACCTGCCGTTTTTAGTGCATGCCCTGTCGTTATATTAGTTTGTACACCTTCAATATTATTTAATGATAATGACATAAACCCTCTCACATTTTAGCTATTTACATAGCAAGTTGAAACAAGTAAAACATTTGTCCTAAACTGTATCGACACGCTTTATAATAACTTTAGACGTAGTAAAGTGATTATGCCAGCGCTGATAATAATGCTTCAACGGGGTGACGAGTCTGCATATTTCCCAAACGTTTTGTTTGGCTTCTGCATGAATAACCCGTTACTAATACTTGTTCAGCCTCTAATTTAGCTAACTTGTCCTGCCAGCTCATTTCAAAAAGCATTTTTGAATTTTCAAAATTAACTTGTTCGTGACCGTAGGTGCCTGCCATACCACAACAGCCTACAGAAACGTTTTCAAGCGTTAAACCGAATAACTTGAATATGTCACGCCATTGACCTTCACTACCCGCTAATGCCGTTTTTTCAGTGCAATGTGCAAACAGTTTATATAGCGACGGTTTTTCATGGAGAGTTAACGTTGAGAGTACAGCTTGTGTTTTGTCATCCTCCATCACTGATAATAACCATTCATGTGCTAACAACACATGAAAGTCACCTCGTTTATCCCCAAGCGTTTGCTTGTATTCATCTCGATAACAAAGTGTTAATGATGCATCTAAACCCAACATTGGGATATTTAATTGATGAAGTTCATTTAAAAAATCTGCGGTGGTTTTTGCTGTTTTCGCAAATTTACCTAAAAAGCCTTTAACGTGCTGAGGTTTACCATTTGGTTTGAACGGTAATAATATTGGTGTAAAACCTAATTTATCGATTAATGCCATCATAGCTTCAACGACGTTAGCATCATAAAAAGAGGTAAACGGATCTTGAACAATCAATACATGATTATTTTGTTGTTCTTCATTTAGATTTTTCAGGTAAGCGAGATCAAAAGTCTTATAATTTTTGTTAATTACTTGTTTAGCTAAAGTAGGAACAGACAATATTGGTGTATCAATATAACCGATTGTTGCACGGGAAAATTTGTCGTACCACTTATGGGATAAAACAGTGTTTATTAATTTAGGCGCTTTTGCCATTAATGGTGTTAATGATTCAACATTTGCTACTAAGTGATCTTTCAATGGTCGAAAATACCTTGAATGATATAGGTTAACAAAACGCGCTCTAAAATCTGGCACATCTACCTTTATTGGACACTGACTTGCACAAGCTTTACAGGCTAAACAGCCTTGCATAGCTTCCATAACTTCATGAGAAAAATCATCTTTTTGATTAGCTGAAAATCGATTTCTCACCTTATCTAACACTCGTTTTACTGACCAATGCTGTATATTCTCTTCTAGGCTAAGTATATCAACGCCTTTGGCTTCTAAAAGGCGCAACCACTCGCGCATCAATCCAGCTCTACCTTTCGGAGAATGCCTTCGGTCACGCGTTACCTTGCTTGAAGGGCACATTGGGCTATTTACGTCATAATTGAAACATAAACCATTACCATTACAATCGAGCGCTGAACTAAAGGAATCTTTGACGGTTATTGGGATTTGACGATCATAAAAGCCACGCTTAGTATCATCAACTGAAACTAGCTTTTCATTAGATTCGTACGGAGTACAAATTTTGCCAGGATTCATTTTATTTAGTGGGTCAAAGACTGATTTTATTTTTCTTAATTCGTTAAATAAATGTTCACCAAAAAATTGTGGGCTATATTCACTTCGGTAACCTTTACCATGCTCTCCCCACATTAAGCCACCATATTTGGCCGTTAAGGTAACCACTTTATCTGATAATATTCGTAGCAATTTTTCTTGTTCTGGGTCGCACATATCAAGTGCAGGACGAACATGTAAAACACCCGCATCAACATGACCAAACATACCATAGTGCAAATCATAACTATCAAGTAAGGCTCTAAATTCAACAATGTAATCCGCTAGATTTTCAGGTGGTACAGCAGTATCTTCAGCAAAAGCTAATGGTTTTTGGCTACCTGCTGTATTACCTAATAAACCAACCGCTTTTTTACGCATACCATAGAGTTTATTAATACTGCTTAAATCTGTAGTGACTTGATAACCGATAACACCTGTATTGTTACTTATTTCTTGCGTTAGACGTTCTGTTAATTCGGCAACCTGTTCTGCCAAAGCTTCAATACTTGTACCGTTATATTCAACGATATTAATACCGTCCATGACTTTATTTTCTACATCGGTGATTAACTCACTCACCGAATGCCAAACAATATCTTGCTTGGCTAAATTAAGTACTTTTGAATCGATAGTTTCTACTGATGTGGCTTTAGCTTCAACCAAGGCAGGAGAATGACGAAGCGCTGAATCAAAACTGTCGTATTTAATAACAATCAGTGTTTTCGCTTTTAAAATAGGCGTTAAATTAAGTTTTGCTTCACAAACAAACGCTAATGAACCTTCTGAACCTGTAATTAAACGTGAGATATCAAGTTGGCTTAAATCATCATTAAAAACATTTTCTAAATCATATCCTGTTAAAAAACGATTTAAGCGTGGGAATTTTTCTAAAATTAAGGAACGGTTATCACGACAAGAACTAAGTACTTGCTCGATAATATTACCGTAGCTATTATTTTGTTTAGACAGTTTTTCAGCTTGTTCAATTGACATTGGTGATGTTGAAAGCGCTTCACCATTCGCTAATACAGATTCTAGTGCTAAAACATGATTTGACGTTTTACCATAAACTAAAGAGCCTTGACCTGAAGCATCGGTATTGATCATGCCACCAATGGTTGCACGGCTACTTGTTGATAAGTCTGGAGAAAAGAAGAAGCCATGAGGACGTAAATAATCATTTAATTGATCTTTAATTACACCAGCTTCAACGCGTACCCAATTTTCTTCAATATTAATTTCTAAGATACGGTTCATGTATTTTGATAAATCAACAACAATACCCGGCGTTAAGCTTTGTCCGTTTGTACCCGTTCCGCCACCACGTGCACTAAACTTAATGCTTTGATACCTATCTGTTGAAGAGAGTTTGCTGATCAATTGTATATCTTGCTGACTTCTAGGATGCAAAACTAATTGAGGTAATTGTTGATAAATACTGTTGTCTGTAGCTACCGCTAAACGGGCACTATATTGACAGTTTATTTCACCTGTATATTGACTTTCACTAAGCTCTTGAGAAAACTTTTTATACAATGGAGCGATAAGTTCTTGGTGTTCTAACGAAGGTAAGCTTTGAGACATAAAAGAAAAACAATCTAACAATTCAAGGTTGATGCTAGTATATCACGTCAATATTGAATTATTAATCAAGTTTTTCTAGAGGAAGTAAAAAGGCTAAGAACTTTTTAACTCATGATATAGTTAAAAGAACCTAGCCTCTAATTATGCTTATTTTGGTTTGAACAAAAACAAACTAATACTTAATTTTAAGCTTTATGGTTTTCAGCAATATAAAGCCAAGTTGCTAATACTGTATCAGGGTTAAGCGATACACTATCTATACCTTCTGCTACTAACCATGTTGCAAAGTCTGGATGATCTGAAGGGCCTTGACCACAAATACCTACATACTTTCCACGCGCTTTACAAGCTTTAATCGCCATTGAAAGTAACGCTTTTATTGCCGGATTACGCTCGTCAAACAAATGAGCGATTAAACCAGAATCACGGTCTAAACCTAGTGTTAATTGCGTTAAATCATTTGAACCGATAGAAAAACCATCAAAGTGATCAAGAAATTGATCAGCTAATAAACAATTGGAAGGTAATTCACACATCATAATAATGCGTAAACCATTTTCACCGCGTTTCAAGCCATTTTCAGCTAATATTTCAATAACCTGTTCCGCTTCTTCTAAAGTACGTACAAATGGGATCATGATTTCTACGTTAGTAAAGCCCATATCGTTACGAACACGTTTTATTGCTTCACACTCAAGTGCAAAACATGCACGGAAGTCTTTAGAAATATAACGAGATGCACCGCGATAACCTATCATCGGGTTTTCTTCTTCAGGCTCAAATACGTCGCCGCCAACCAAGTTAGCATATTCATTTGATTTGAAATCAGACATTCTAACAATAACTTTTTCTGGAGAATATGCAGAAGCTAACGTTGAAATGCCTTCAGTTAACTTAGCAATATAAAATTCAACAGGGCTAGAATACCCTACAATGATATCGTTTATCTCATCTTGTAAGTCAGCAGATTGTTCCGCAAAGTTTAATAATGCTTTTGGATGAATACCAATCATTTTGTTAATGATAAACTCTAAACGCGCTAAACCAATACCTGCATGCGGTAAACGTGCAAAACCAAAAGCTCTGTCTGGGTTACCCACATTCATCATTATTTTCAAAGGAACATCAGGCATTGAATCAACTTGAGAAGTTGTTACCGTAAAATCAAGTTTGCCTTTGTAGATAAAACCGGTATCACCTTCTGCACAAGAAACGGTAATGTCATCACCATTAGTGATGAGTTTCGTTGCATCACCGCAACCAACAACAGCAGGGATCCCCATTTCACGTGCAATAATAGCTGCATGACATGTTCTGCCACCACGATTTGTAACAATCGCTGAAGCGCGTTTCATGATCGGTTCCCAATCAGGGTCGGTCATGTCAGTTACTAATACGTCACCAGGCTTAATTTTGTCCATTTCAGCAAGTGAACCCAAGACTTTCGCTTCACCACTACCAATTTTATGACCAATTGAACGACCTTCACAAATTACATCAGCTGTTGACTGTAATTGAAATTGTTCCATTACGTTGGCGCTTTCTCGGCTACGAACAGTTTCTGGACGTGCTTGAACGATATAAAGTTTACCGTCTAAACCATCTTTGGCCCATTCGATATCCATTGGACGCTGATAGTGTTTTTCAATAATGACTGCTTGCTTAGCAAGTTCTTGAACTTCATCATCTGTTAATGAAAATTGATTTGATAATGCTTCTTCAATATCAACAATCTCAACTTGCTTGCCGTGACTTTCGTCAGCGGTGTAAATCATTTTTATCGCTTTACTTCCTATATTACGACGAACAACAGCAGGTTTACCTTTGGCTAATGTTGGTTTATGAACGTAAAATTCATCAGGATTAACAGCGCCCTGCACAACCATTTCGCCTAACCCATAACTTGAAGTAATAAATACTACGTCTTCAAAGCCAGATTCAGTGTCGATTGAAAACATAACACCACTTGAAGCAATATCACTTCGAACCATGCGCTGAATACCAGCAGACAAAGCAACACCACGATGATCGTAACCTTGGTGTACGCGGTAAGATATCGCACGGTCGTTAAATAATGATGCGTAAACATGCTTAATAGCAATCATCACGGCATCAAATCCACGTACATTTAAGAACGTTTCTTGCTGACCAGCAAAAGAAGCATCCGGCATATCTTCTGCTGTTGCAGATGAACGTACAGCAAAAGAAGCATCGTCAGCAAAGCCATCAGCTAACTGTTCATAAGCTTTTGCTATATCTACCTGCATTTGTGGGAGAAAAGGTGTTTCTATAATCCAGTTGCGTATCGTTTCACCAGATTTTGATAAAGCAGCGAGATCATCAACATCTAAATTATCAAGGAGCTGATATATTTTGTCGTTGATACCACTTTGTTCTAAAAATTCATTAAATGCATAAGAAGTAGTAGCAAAACCACCAGGGACTTGTACCCCTACATTTGAAAGGTTTGAGATCATTTCACCAAGTGATGCATTTTTGCCGCCAACGCGGTCTACATCATTCATTCCTAAAACTTCATACCAAAGTACATTTTCTTGCACGACATCTTCTCCAAAAAAAAGAAACAAAAATAAATAGATTTATGAGTTGTATCAGTATATTTATAGCTTAAGACATTTTACACTGCGAACTTTATAAACTGAAATGTTATTTAAAATAATTCAGTCTAAGTTACAACTATTGATAATAAAGGAGTTTTAAATGCGCGCTGCTTTTTATATTTCTGACGGCACAGCAATAACATCAGAAGTTTTTGGTCATGCTTTGCTTTCACTTTTCCCCATGGAGTTTGATCACGATACGATTTCATTTGTTGAAACTGTTGAAAAAGCAGAAGCAGCAAAACTAAAAATTAATAAGGCTGCCAAACGAACGGGTCAGCCACCTCTAGTTTTTCATACGTTTGTGAATAATGACATAAGGGAAGTTATTGATAGTTGCGATGGAGTTATTTACAACTTCCTTGAACATTTTGTGGCTCCATTAGAAAAAGAGCTAAAATTAGACGCCAAGCCAACCGCTCATAGAACACATAGTATCCATGAAAATAGTTATGATTATCGTATTGATGCTGTGAATTTTTCATTAGCAAATGATGATGGGTCTAATGTTAGCAATTATGAACACGCGGATATTATTCTTGTGGGTGTATCACGTTCTGGTAAGACTCCCACTTCATTATATTTAGCACTGCAATATGGTATTAAAGCAGCAAACTATCCTTTTACTGATGATGACATGGATGATCTTACCCTTCCTGCTTTCTTAAAACCGCATAAAAAGAAGCTATTTGGTTTAACCATTGATGCACAAAGGTTAATTGACATACGAGGTGAAAGGCTCGCTAACAGTAAGTATTCTTCAGC
>CAJWBY010000013.1 GCA_913020705.1 uncultured Colwellia sp. | reverse complement strand
TTTTCAGGGGAAATATGATGAAGTCATTGAGCTAGACAAGGGTAAAAACCTGAATCAAAGAAGTAAAATAAATTTTGAGTTGGTTAAAGCAAAAGCGTTTTTAGCTAATGATGAAAGTGAAAAAGCAGAAGCTATTTATCAATCAACTATACAGTTAATCCCAAATCATATTAAAGCTAATCTCGGGTTAGCAAGTATGTACCTTGATTTAAATTTTTTAATCAAAGCAAAAAATATTATCAACAAAGTTGAAAGTTTCGGACAGCCTGACAACGAATTTTGGATAATGAAAGGTCGTTGGTTGCTAATGTCAGGAATGTACACCCAAGCATTAGATCTATTTGATAAAGCGAATGTTTCCGTTCCTGATAATGTGAGGACTTTGAAGTATATTGTTAATGTTTATATAGGGTTAGAAGATTATTTAAAAGCAGAAGCACTTATTGAAGAAATTTTAGTTTTGGTACCTAATGATCCTCATGCTCAGTTTTTGAAAAGTTCGATATTAAAAGACTTAAACGAAATCGCTTTATCCCAGCAAGTGTTAATGCAATTAAGCACTCAACTTGCTTCAATTGATAGTCAATTTATGGATAACCAACCTCAATTGCAATTGATTGATGCAATGACAAGTTATGGACAGAAAAATTGGGAACAAGCGAGAACTAAATTAAACAGTTACCTAGATAATGAACCGGATGATATTAATAGTGTCATGCTACTGGCTGATGTTTATATAAAACAAAATCAAGAACAGAGTGCTTTAAAATTATTAAGTGATTACGAAGAAAAATTAGTGGTAAATAAAGACTATGCAACTATTCTTGCGGGTTTGTATATTCAATTTAATCAAAGCTTTAAAGCGCAGCCTTATCTAGCTAGGTTAAACCTACTATACCCTAATGATACGGGAATATTAATTCTGACGGCTAAAGTATTATCTGAACGGGATAAAAACCTTGAAGCACTGAATCTTCTTAAAGAAGCTAAAGTATCAAGAAATGCGTTCTATTTACAAACTTTAGCGGCGCTTTCTTTAAAGCTTGGCAAACTAGACGAAAGCCAAAGATATATCACTATGGTCATTGAGCTAGAGCCCGAAAATATTAAATATCAGTTATTACATGCACAGTTGCTTCTGCAACAAAATGAGATTGATCAAGCGACTAATATAATTACAGATCTGTATTCTTTACATGCAGATAATATAGAGGTGCAGTTTAATTATGCAATATTACAAAATTTCTTAAATGAAAAAGAAGTTGCCAGAAAAGTACTTCGACAACTGGTTACAGACAATGAAGAGCATACGGAAGCATGGTTAAAGTTGGCTGAATTAGAATATCAAATAGGTGACGTTAAATCAGCTATTAGTATATTAGAGAAACAAAAACAAAAGAGTAAAGTAAATACAACAGCCACATATCAGCTTGCTGAACTTTACTTTAATGAAAAAGATTTTGAAAACAGTCTTTCGTTGATCAGTAATTATTTGCAAAATAATCGTTTAGATACTTATGCCATTGAAATTAGAGTGAAAAATCTAATCGCTTTAAACCAGTTTGAATATGCCAAAATACAACTTTCACAGCTATTCGGCTTTTGGTTAGGTGATGCCAATAAACTGTTTCGCCTTAGCCGTTTACAACTTCGTATAAAAGATTATGAAGGTGCTGAAAAGTCACTTGCTGTCGCGCTTGAATTATCCCCGAAGTCTTTATCAGTTTTTATAGAAACGATAAAACTGCAAGTTAAACAAAATAAATTGAAAGAAGCTGAAAAAACAATTAAGTCCGCTGAAATCGCAGGTTTTAAGCGTAATACTTATTTATATATTTTGAAAGGAGATGTTGCTCGAGGAAGAAAAAACCTAGGTGCGGCTTATTCTTTATACGCAATGGCATTAAAACAAGATGAAGATAATGTTATCGCCTTAATGAAGTTAGCGCAAATAAGTCATAGCGAGAAGTTATCAAAACAATTTATCCCCTATTTAACATCCTTGGTTAATAGCAAGCCAGATGCTGCACTTAAGCGAAAAGTATTAGCCGAGCATTTATTAACGCACGAACATTGGGATGAAGCACAGTTTCAATATCAGTTATTATTAACTAAGTCATTACCAATAGATCAACGAGCAATAGCCTTAAATAACCTAGCAAGTATTCATATCGTAAAGAGAGAATATAAGTTAGCGTTTACTCAAGCTAAACAAGCGATAGAAATTACTAATACCATATCCGGCTTCTTTGATACCGCTGGTTGGGCGTTAACACTATCAGGAGAGGTTGAAGAAGGTTTGTCATACTTAAGGCAGGCTTACAGCATGTCGTCGTCAGACACTGAAGTGAATTACCATTTAGCCTATGCACTGGCTAAATTAGGTAGAAAAGCAGAAGCAATTGAATACTTAGAATTTATTGCTATGGCACCTGAAAATTTAAAGGGAGTAAAGGAAGGGAAAATACTCTTACTGGAATTGAAAAAATAACGTTATCTTGTTCAAAATAAACCGCATTAATTGCGGTTTTTTTATGAGTGGTATTTATGGACGACTAATTTTCTATTGTGCTTCGCATTAAGATTGTTATGGTGTAAAACAGCAATCAATCAGCTCTTGAATTTTGTAACGAGATGAATGGCTAGAAGAAGGTCGCTACCCTATCTTTGAGGTGGTTAATAATTTGTCAGTAGGACGGTTATCAATCATTGGTGTGGTGATCAGTTATAAAGCTTTCGCAACCACTACAACTAACTATCTTTTATTCTTAATACTTAAACTGCCTGAAAACCTTTACATTAGTACAGATACAATTACGGCAAAGAGAAGATGCTATTGAATGTTGATGGACAAATGTTATTAGGGGGGTTCAAAGTGATATTATTTAATGAATTACGACTGGAATCAGAAAGCTAAAAAAGTATTCAAACAGAGACAAAAAAAGCCGCATAATTGCGGCTTTAATAAATATGTTATGTAAATACTACTTAGCTTTTTTTCTGCTTAATACTAAACCAATCAGTGCGGTACCAAATACTAATAAAGTAGTAGGCTCTGGAACCGGAGTTGGAGGGCGAGCATTAATTGTTAACTTGTAATCTTCCACTTCACCTTGGTCGTGGTAACCAGTAGCTAATAAATTCATATTAGATGCATGTGTAGTTAAAGAGTTTTCACAAACAATGCGTGCGCGCATCCAAGTATCGCCAACGATCGCATCCATAGGTATCGTAGTTGTAACAGAATAGCTTCTAGTTGTATCTGAGTGATTATATTTAGTTCTGCGGGCGCTTGATAAGTCGGTATTTACATTATTTGTATACACGCCATTTTTGTCATCATTGCTACTTTTATCTTTATACCATTTTTCCGTGATTAAGCGCTCTCCTCCAGATTTCGTAGCGTGAAACATATCTCTATTACTAAATCCATCCTCTCCATTCCAATCAACCCAAGCTCTTAATTGATCAAATTTGTGAGTACCTTTTTGAGAACGGGTAACATCAAATTTAAACTCAACCGTTTGTCCAAGAGTTAGTTCTGGTTGCCCATAAGCGCCAAAAACACCATTTTCATCAGCCACACGCCAACTTACGCCATTATCGCCTGTGTCTACTGCTTTTTGAGAGGCTTCTCCATTCCAGCCCTCATTTGCACTATTGGCATCATTCATTGTATTGGTTATACCATTTGCTCCAGCACTACCAAGTTGTTGCCAAGCATTAGTTTCATGACAAGCTTCGCCATACGTACCACCCTTACTGCTTGTAGTAGCATCACCGAAATCTTTAGTGCCATCGCTATAATTCGCTGCACTTGCACATGATGTAACTGAACCAGCAAATGAAACATTACTAAAACACAAAAGTGTTGCGGTAACTGCTAAACATTTTATAAAATTTAAACGCATTATTAAAAACCTCTTCGCAGTTTGAAACTGCAATTTAATACTATTACTTATATGAGTAATACAAAGCACTTATCGTACCACTTTTTCATTTTGTATCTATTTTGTATCTATTTTGTTTTAAAACAATCGCTTACGATATTCGTATTCGTAATGAATTATTCATTCATGTAATGACTGTAAAAAAATCAGACAGTGTATACGATACTTTTTACTGAAAATTATTACTTAATTGAGGAAATAATAGCATTTTATTATCGCTTTTAGAACCTATCAGCCATTATTCATAACTACGTGAATATCTTTGGCCAACACGCTTTCTTTATAATTGCAAAGTTGCTTGGTTTTATTCAGAACTGTCGTATTATAATAATTAGATTATATGAATTTTTATCATACTGAGTATTTATGCGTTTACTTTTTCTTATTATCTTCATTCTATTCAGTACTTCAAGTGTTGCAAATAAAGTTGTCTTTCCGGGTTATGGTTGTGATGACTATTCCGCAGAATTACTCAAACATGTACTTAGTTATAATCAAAAAAACAACTATCAAGTGCAATTTAATAATAAGAACCTTCCTAAAAATCGTGTATTGAAACTTATTTCTAACAATGCAGGGATCGATGTTATTACAGCTGGAGCGACGAAAGAGCGAGAAAAATTACTATTACCTGTTCGTTTTCCGATATTGAAAGGTTTAAATGGCTGGCGTATTGCGTTAGTGACGAAAGAGAATAAAGACATATTCTTAAAGCACAGCACCTTAGCGGCATTTAAGTTATTAACTCCAGGGCAACTTCATAGTTGGTCCGACACTAAAGTGATAGCAAGTAACGATATTAATGTTGAAGGAGGAAGTAGTTATGATGGTTTATTCCCTATGCTAGAAAATAATCGCTTTGATTATTTTCCTCGCTCTATTTTAGAAGTGAGGTGGGAATATGAAAAACATAAAGACCGCAATGTTATTATAGAACCGCACCAATTAATTCACTACCCAGCAGCTTATTTTTTCTATGTTAATAAAAATAACACTAAACTTGCCGCAGATATTTCTTTAGGATTAGAAAAAGCACTTAAAGATGGTAGTTTTGAACGTATTTTTAATAAATATTTTGGTAGTGCGATAAAAGAAGTGCAACAAGAAAAACGACGTGTATTTTCTTTAACTAATCCATTCTTACCCTCTCAAGTACCTCTCTCTCGAAGTGAACTCTGGCTAGATTTACACTAGTTAATCAGTACTTTTAATAAACTATCGGCTTTACACATAGATAGGTATAAACTAATGGCATTAATTTATACTGTTCAGGACTACATATGACCCAAGTAACTAATATTTATTTATCAACACAAAGTGCTAACACTAATTGGCAGAGTGAAAACCTTGTTCAATTTGTAGAAAGTGATCTACATATTTGTTTGAAAAATTCAAATGAATCACCGTTGAGACAAATCCAAAAAGCTGCGCGTAAAATTGAAAAGTTAGGTGTTAAGAGCCCTCGTTTAACAGGCGAACATTGGAATGAGGAAACTCAATGGAGCTTTGCTTTAGGCTTTACTTGCGTGGGCAAGTTAACGCATGTTGAATTTACCGGAAGTACTGAAAGTGTAAATCGTTTGAACGACAAGTTAGCTGTTTTTGCGTGGAGTCGCGATTTAATCAATCAAACACCTTCAGAGTTGTACCCACTTAAATTAGCTGAACTAGCCGCTGATTATATTAATACACAAGCACCTGCTTATGTAACCACGACGCTTACTCAAGGTGATGAATTACTTAAACAAGGTTGGGTGGGAATTTATAATGTTGGTAAAGGTAGCGTTAATCCACCTTGTTTATTAGAAGTTGATTTCAATCCAACAGGTAATGCTGATGCAGCTGTTTCAGCTTGTTTGGTGGGTAAAGGTATCACTTTTGACAGTGGTGGTTACAGCTTAAAGTCAAACGCAGGTATGTTTGATATGAAATGCGACATGGGCGGTGCAGCAGTGGTTGCCGGTGCAATGGCGCTAGCGATTAAAGAAGGTCTAAATAAGCGCGTTAAACTATTCTTGTGTTGTGCTGAAAATATGGTCAGTAATGATGCTTATAAATTGGGCGATATTTTAACCTATAAAAACGGTGTTACTATGGAAGTTGCGAATACCGATGCCGAAGGTCGAATAGTGTTAGCTGATGGTTTATTAGCGGCGAGCGAAACCAAAGCACCTCTTATTATTGATGCCGCAACATTAACGGGTGCAGCAGTAATGGCTACTGGCGGTGATTACAGTGCTTTATTTACTTTGGACGATAAAGCCGCAGAGCAAGCTAAAAAAGCAGCAGAACTTGTAAATGAACCTATATGGCAATTTCCTCTAGAATCTTGGCATCAAGAAAAGTGTCCATCTGAATTTGCTGATACAGCAAACAGTCGTCCAAAACCTGGCGGAGGTGCTGGCGGTGCAAGTAATGCTGCAGGATTTTTGTCTAGATTTGTCGAAAATGAGGGCGCTGGCTGGTTACATTTTGATTTAGCTGGCGCATATAACGGCAATGCAACCGGACTTTGGGCTGCAGGCGGAACAGGTTTGGGTATTGCTACTATCGCGGAGCTCATAAAGTAATCAACTTTTATACTTAAATATTAAGCACAATGATTATTTAATTATTGTGCTTTTATCATACTAGAGGCGCAGTTCAACTCTTCAAGCCATTTTTCTGCACCACTTACATCGCTAAAAGTATCAAAGGCAATGTTTGCTTTAAGGTGAATTCGTTTCAATTGCATATATTGTAAGTCATGGCAGTGACTTTCTAATATTATACAGGCATTTGCTAATAAACCTTTCTCTGCTCGACTATGCAGTAAGGAAATTAAAGAGTTTTCCGCCGCAGGAGTAAAAATACTATCACCATAAAAAGTGGTTAGAGAAACCCAATTTTCATTCTGAAATTTATAACTGTATTCATCAATGTCTTTCGCATATTGCTGAGTTGTTATTTCATTGAAAGGTCCAAAAGCATCAACATATAAAATATTTTTTGCTCTCTTAAAGTTGTAAGTTCCATGTGCCGCAAGTTCCATAATTGCCTTCTTATCTAGAGAAATATAAATTATGTTTATCTATTTTTATTCAGTCTGAATATTTTTAAAACCATTGAGGCTTTATTTCATTATTATTTCCAACCAAGTTTCTTTTCAAAGTCTTCATCTAGTCTTTTTGCGAAAGTTTTTGCCCCTTCAGCGACTTCTTCAAGTAGCCTATCTTCTTCATTATTTGGAACAAATTTTGGAACGTTAATAGGATATCCGCTTTCGTCAATAGCCATAAATGTGATGAAACAACGATTAGTGACAACCGTTTTATCGTCTTTTGGATCACCCGCTCGAACAACGACATAAATATGCATACTTGTTTTACCTGTATGCACAATACGTGCTGTTACTGTAATCATTTGCCCCACTAAAATAGGACGAATAAATCTAATGCCGTTGGCTGAAACTGTTACACAATAGCGTTTACTCCACTGCGCAGCACAAGCATAAGAAGCTTGATCAATCCACTTCATTACCATACCCCCATGAACTTTTCCGCCAAAATTTACATCGGTAGGTTCAGCAAGAAAACGGAAATCAACAATATTATTTTTACTCATAAAAAGTAACTATTGGGTAAAGTTACTTTTATTATAGTAAGGAAGGCATTAATAGCTATGTTGAACTGAGCTATTTAATAAATATAACAATAATGGTGGGCAGTGTTTATGTTAGGATTGTTGTAGTAGTTTTCTGATCAAAAAATTCATATAAAACAAAAATGTCAGCTCTTTCATTACCCATAGAACAGATTAAAGGCCCGTTTATTGATGCGTTAAATCGTCATCAAACAATTGTGTTATCTGCACCTCCCGGAGCAGGTAAATCTACAAGGCTGCCATTGTGGCTATTGGAAAATAACCAGCTCTGCGGACAAAAAATTTATTTATTGCAACCTCGTCGCTTAGCCGCAAAAACGGTTGCATGCTTTTTAGCTAAACAGCTCGGTGAAACAGTAGGGGAAACAGTTGGTTATCGACTAAAAAACGAAAGTAAGGTCTCTAAAAATACTCAATTGGAAGTGATCACCGAAGGAATATTCACTCAAATTATCCAGCATGATCCTGAACTTGAAGGGTGCGCCTTAGTCATTTTTGATGAATTTCATGAACGTTCGCTCAATGCTGATTTAGCTTTTGCGTTAGCACGGGATGTGCAACAAGGTTTGCGTGAAGATTTAAAACTATTATTAATGTCTGCAACGTTATCAACGACAAGTTTATTGAAGCAGTTGCCTGATGCAGTGTCACTGGCTAGTGAAGGTCGGAGTTTTTCTGTTGATGTGGACTATATACCCGCTAAAAATAGTCGAATATGGCGTGAACATGCACTTAGCGTTTGCATAAAGTCCATGGAGGATCATCAGGGGTCGATATTAGTTTTTGTATCCGGTATTGCTGATATTCGATTTTTAGCTGAAAGGCTCGCTGAATATGTACCCAAACATTTTTTACTATGTCCGCTTTATGGCGATCTTACGCTTACTCAGCAACAGCAAGCTATTGCACCTACAGAGAACGGAATTCACAAAATTGTTCTCGCGACAAATATCGCTGAAACGAGTTTAACGATTGAAGGCATTAATTTAGTGATTGATTGTGGGTTAGAAAAAGTGGCCATTTATGATGCGCAAACACTGACTAATCAATTACAACTTCGAAATATTTCTAAAGCTTCCGCTGTTCAGCGTATGGGGCGTGCAGGCAGAGTGATGGCAGGAAAGTGTCTTCGGTTATACAATAGCGAAGATTTTCATCGCAGGAATGAGCAAAGTATTAGTGAAATTCAACAAGCCGATTTATTACCTATGGTCATAGAGCTTGCTCGTTGGGGTGTTAAAAAATTAGCTGACCTTCCGATGATAGAATTACCAGCAAAAGTACAAGAGAGCCAAGCTTGGAGTGAACTTCAGCAGTTACAATTACTTGATGAAAAAAGAAATTTAACAAAAATAGGCGAACGGGTTGCAGGTTTTGCCTGTCATCCGCGTTTTGCCAAAATGATCGTCAGTGCTGTTGATTTAGAACAAAAATATAAATTGGCAGGATTAACCAATCTAGCGGCTTTGTTGGCAGCATTACTTGAAGAACGAGATATATTTAGAGGGGAACGAGCCTTTACGGATTGTGATCTACGCCACCGTTTGACTGAGTTAGTTCATCAATCAAAAAATAAAAGATATCAGACATTTTTTCTCCAAATGAAAAAGCATTTACAAAAAACAAATAAAACGTTGGCGACGAACCTATTCAATCTGCCGATTGAATTAACGGGTGTATTACTTGCTCTAGCTTATCCAGAGCGTATTGCTAAACAACGCGCCCAATATGGACACTTCTTATCTGAAAATGGTAAAGGGCTAGTTATAAGTGAACAAGATGCACTTGCAGGCGAAGCTTACATTGTCGCTGCAAACTTGTCTGAATATCAACAAAAATTACAAGTTCGACTTGCTGCTCCTGTTGATATCGAACAATTGGTTGCTTGGAAACTGATTACTCTTAAGCAAATAAAACAACTGAATTATGATACAAAAACACAGCGTATTAGTGCTAAACAGCAAACCGTATATGGCGCAATTGTTTTATCAGAAAAACCCAGTAATGAAAAAATAACTCACGATGCTATTGCTGCTTTATGGCAACAACAGATTCAACGATATGGTTTGTCTTATTTACATTGGCGTGAAGATGATCAAAAACTTCTGAGCCGCTGGCGCTGGATCACGCAAACTCAGCAACATTTGAATTTTCCACAGGTTGAAGAAAGTGACTTAGTAAAAAATATTCCTTTGTGGTTAACGTCCTTTATTGGTGATATTAAAAATAAAAACCAGCTAGATAAAGTCACTTTATCTACAGCATTATTGTCGTTACTTGATTACAAACAACAAAAAGTATTAGACAACATTGCTCCTGAGCACTTTATTGGCCCAACAGGAAGGCGTTGTCCTATTCGATATAGTGCAGAACAAGCACCTATTGTTTCAATGCCGATGCAAGAACTCTATGGGGTGAGCGTTACACCAAATGTAGGCGATAAGCAGCATAAATCCGCTGTTTCATTGATCATTGAATTATTATCGCCGGCTAAAAGACCTATTCAAGTAACACAAGATCTTGTCGCTTTTTGGCAAGGTAGTTACAAAGATGTACAAAAAGAAATGAAAGCAAAATATCCCAAACATTTTTGGCCTGATGATCCGGCTAATGCACAAGCAACGAATCGAGTTAAAAAATATATGTAATAAAGCCCTAGCTTTATTGGCTGATTAAAATACAGTGTGGAATGGTTAATCATTTGAAAAACGAAACTAAAAAAAATACAAACCCACGTGCTTCTTGGATACGTAGATCTGGGTACACCTTATTAAAGATATTTATCACATTAATATTCGTGTTAGGTTTTTATGGTGTTTATCTCGACAGTAAAGTTAAAGATAAATTTGAAGGGCAGCGCTGGAATATTCCTGTGCAAGTTTATGGGAAAATTGAGAAATTTAGTGTTGGAGACGAGATCACATCTGCTGAGTTAATAAGATACTTAGCGCTTACGGGATATTATCAAAAGAAGAAAACGGTTAGCCCCGGAGATTTTTCGTTATCAAATAATAAGTTGATTATCTATCGCAAAGCTTTTGATTTTGGAGATGGAAATTCGATCGCTCAACGTTTCACTATTCATATAAATAATAATCACATTCGTACAATTTCTGATGAAGAAGAACCTTTAGAGAGTGTACTACTCGAGCCCTTGCTCATAGATCGTTTGGTGCCTAATAACAAAGAAGACAGAGTAATCGTTTCACTTCAATCTGTCCCTGAACAGTTAATTGATACTTTATTGCTTGTGGAAGACCGAAATTTTTATTTTCATTATGGTATTTCCCCATTAGGTATTATCCGTGCGTTAATCAGTAATATTCAAGCGGGAAGAACAGTGCAGGGTGGCAGTACGTTGACTCAGCAACTGGTTAAAAATATGTTTTTAACCCGAGATAAAACCTTGTGGCGAAAAGCTAATGAGGCGGTTATGTCCGTTATTCTTGAGCTTAGATATAGTAAAGACCAATTACTTGAAGCCTATATTAATGAGGTCTATTTAGGGCAGAATTACGCAAATGGTATTTATGGTTTTGGCTTGGCAGCTAAGTTTTATTTTGGTCAGCCCATTCAATCATTAAGTATTGAGCAAACAGCCATGTTAATTGGCTTGGTAAAAGGGCCGAGTTATTATGATCCATGGCGACACCCAGAAAACACTAAAAAGCGTAGAGATCTTGTTTTGCGCTTAATGTATCAAAATGAACTGATTTCACAGAAAAATTTTCAAGCAGCCATTGAATCACCTTTATCGGTTAGAAAATCTCGTCGTTTAGTACAAAAGAAATTTCCTGCTTATTTACAGTTAGTGAAAAAAGAACTGGCTGAAAAGCTTTCAGAATTTGATCAACAAGCGGGGATACGTATTTTTACGGGTTTTTCAATTGTTGCACAAAGGAATGCAGAACAAAGTATTCAAGACAAAATTACAGATTTAGAAAAACTGAATAAAGCACAACCGTTACAAGTTGCTATGATCGTTACGGATATTCATTCAGGAGAAGTTAGGGCGTTAATCGGAGATAAAAAAGCGGGTTATGCCGGTTTTAATCGAGCGTTACATGCTAAACGTCCTATAGGTTCACTTATCAAACCTGCAATATATTTAGCAGCGTTAGAGCGTTATCAGCAATATAATTTTGCAACGATACTTAAGGATGAACCTATAGTGCTTTTAAGCGAAAGTGGCCAAGAGTGGCGTCCAAAAAACTATAATGGAAAGTTTGAAGGTAAAGTCAGTTTATTAGATGGCTTAGTACGATCGCTTAATGTGCCGACAGTTAATTTAGGTATGCAGCTAGGCTTGAATAATGTAGCCAACATTTTTCATGTGTTGGGCTATCCCAATGATATCGTTACTCGTCCGAGTATGTTGTTGGGATCTCTCAATTTGTCACCATTTGAAGTGAATCAGCTATTTTTACCTATCGCTAATCAAGGTTATAAAAATACAAGTCATGCAATTAATCATATTGTATCAGCACAAGGGGAAACGTTGTGGCAGTTTAAGCTACAAGAAGAGCAGTTATTTTCTACTCAAGGCATTTATTTATTAGATCATGCCTTATCACAGGTAACAAAAAGAGGTACGGCTAAATCACTGACTTGGCGCTTAAATAGTGCAGAGTTGGCTGGAAAAACAGGGACAACAAATCAACAAAGAGATAGTTGGTTTGTAGGGTATGATAATCAAAATTTAATAACGACTTGGCTTGGCCGTGATGATAATAAAGCAACAGAATTAACAGGTAGTAGTGGTGCTTTAGTCTTGTTTTCACAGTTTATGAACAAGAATGGCGTTATTAATAAAGTACGTAAAACACCTGAAAATATTTCAATGATTAACTTTGAATCAAGTAGCGGTAATGCAGTGAGTATTGAATGTCTTGAGATGATTTCTCATCCAGCAGTAACCACAGGTTTGTTAATAGAGCCTCATTGCTTAACTAAAAAAGAACCCATTAAGGAAAAAGAAACGTCTTGGTTTAAAAAAATATTCGGCGATTAAACAATAGATTAACAAAGTTGAGCTAAATTTATTACATATATGCTTGCATGTTTTTTATACAGCTATTATTGTATACAAAACAACACATGAGAATAGTTATCATTTACTTTTACGAATTGTATTATGTATTAATGGTATCCATTTTTATATTTATCATATTGTGGCCAAGGGGAATTAAATGAAACATCGTTTAAGTTTTGGCTTTTATAATATATTTGCTAATAATGTGATTGAAGTTACTGCCGATGAAGGCATTGAAATGACACTTGAGATGGTTGAAGAGTGTCATGATTTTATGAATAATAATGTAGAAGGTGACTTTGCTTTATTGATCAATCGTATTCACAATTACACTTATACCTATGAAGCAAAGCTTTCCATTGCATCATATGAAGGGTTAAAAGCACTTGCTTTTGTCTGCTATTCTGACGAAAGTCTATTAGTGACTAAACAGCTTCAAGAAAGTCGTTCATTCGATCAATGGCAATATCCCATATATTCGGGATTGAACTTAGGTTGGCAAGAGGCTTATCAATGGTTAGATAATGAATTAGCGACGATAAAAGCAAATTAATATTAACCACTAATCAAACAAAAAAGGGATAGCCAATGGCTATCCCTTTTTACATAGTATTCGTTATTAAAGCTGAGCAAAACACTTATCGGCAGCAGCCAAAGTCAACTCGATTATTTCATCGGAATGAGCGGTTGACAGAAAACCAGTCTCATAGGCAGACGGTGCTAAGTAGACACCTTCTTCAAGCATTAAATGGAAGAAGTGTTTGAATTTTTCAGTATCACAATGAGTCGCTTGCTCATATGTCGTGATAGGTTCTTGCGAATCAGTAAAAAAGAAACCAAACATTGCTCCAACATAGTTGATGCTTAATGACACACCATTACGTTCGGCAGCGGCTTGTAAACCCATGGCAAGTTTTTCAGTTGAAGCACTAAGTTGCTCGTGCTTATTGCCTTCACATAATTCATTTAGTGAAGCCAAACCTGCAGCCATTGCGATAGGGTTTCCTGATAATGTACCTGCTTGATAAACAGGGCCAACAGGTGCAATGTAATCCATAATTTCTTTTTTGCCGCCAAATGCGCCAACAGGCATTCCGCCGCCAATCACTTTGCCTAGCGTCGTTAAATCTGGAACGATATTGTAATGTGCCTGTGCGCCGCCTAAAGCAACTCGGAAACCTGTCATTACTTCATCAAATATCAGCACACTTTTATGTTCGTCACAAACATCACGTAAACCTTCAAGGAACCCTTCTACTGGAGGAATGCAGTTCATATTTCCTGCAACGGGTTCAACAATAATACAAGCGATTTGATCTTTATATTCAGCAAATATCTGCTGAACTTCAGCAAGGTTATTAAAGCTAACGGTTAACGTATGCTTCGCGAAATCGGCAGGAATACCTGGAGAATTTGGTACGCCCATGGTTAATGCGCCCGAGCCTGCTTTAACTAATAAAGAGTCAGCATGACCATGATAACAACCTTCAAACTTTAATATTTTATCACGACCAGTGTAGCCACGCGCTAAACGAATTGCGCTCATTGTGGCTTCTGTACCTGAACTTACCATTCTCAGACGTTCCATTGATGGAACAAGTTCACGTACTTTTTCTGCCATTGTAATTTCAAGTTCGGTTGGCGCACCAAAGCTTAAACCATTTTGAGCTGTCTCAATAACGGCAGCTAAAATTGATGGGTGATTATGGCCTAAAATCATAGGCCCCCAAGAACCTACGTAATCAATATAAGCTTTATCATCTGCGTCATAAATATAAGCACCTTCAGCGCGTTTGATAAAGCAAGGTGTACCGCCTACACCATTAAATGCGCGAACAGGTGAATTTACGCCACCAGGAATAATTTGTTTTGCGCTGTCAAAAAGTTGTTCTGAATGATTCATATTTTTACCTGTATTGTTTGTGCTAATGCTATGTTCGGTTCAATAAATTTCTGCCGTTTGTACACGCGAAATTATTTATTGGTATACCAAGTAACAGGCTTTTCATACCTGCTCATTTTATTTTCTACACCCAGGGTTAATGCAAATAATGCCATACGAACAAGTACGCCATTTTGTGCTTGTCTGAAAATAGCTAAATTGTCTAAGTCATTTAAATCGGTATCGAGCTCATTTGCTTCCGGACGAGAATCACGTGGCAATGGATGCATGATCACGGTGTGTTTTTGACAAAACTGCTGATAAATTTCTTTATTTAAGCTGAAATGTCCACGGTATAAATTAGCTTCATCTTTACTGGCAAAACGTTCTTGTTGAATTCTTGTTTGATAAATAACGTCGCACGATAAATTATTTTCAATTTTATCTGTGATCACAACTTCATGACCCGCATTAGTCAGCGATGAAATTACACTATCGGGCATTTTTAATGCATCAGGAGAGATCATTGTTACTTTCATATTGTTATATAAACTGAGTAGTTTAGATAACGAATGTACCGTTCTTCCGTGTTTTAAGTCGCCCATTAATACAATATTCAAACCGTCTAAGGTTTTATTGTGTGGGGCCATTTCAGATTGAATGGTAAATAAATCGAGCAATGCTTGTGTTGGATGCTCGTTTGCACCGTCACCGCCATTTATGACCGGAACACTACTGCCTGTTGAAAACTCTTCAACAGAATGCATTGCCGGGTGTCGCATAGCAATTACATCAGAGTAACCACTGATCACACGTGCGGTATCAAAAAGAGATTCCCCTTTACTTAACGATGAATTTTCTTGACCAACAGTTTCGCGAACATAACCCCCTAAAAGATTGAAGGCTGCACCAAAACTTACACGTGTACGTGTACTTGGTTCAAAGAATAAATTGTTGAGAATTGCACCGTCTAAAACATGACAGCGCTTTTTACGCATGGCATACGGAGCCATTAGCGATGAAACTTCTAAAATACGTGAGATAGCATCGCGATCAAACTGCGAAACAGAAAGGATGTGACTTCCTTCAAACTTCATCATAAAAAGTTACCTAAAGTTATAAAGCTGCGACTATTTTCGATGCGAGAATATAGCACAAATCAGAAATGTTGAGAATACATTCTCGATGATATTCAATTTACGTTGAATCATGTCTAAAAGATCTTTTTCATTGGTGAAAAATGATCAAACAAGAAATGAATAAAAGTCCCATTAAGGTGATGAATTAAAAAGGTTTCAAATACACTAAGTACAATATTATGAGCAACACAATAACGGGAGCTTCATTAAAAAATCGATAAAACTTTCCAGAATGTACATTTTTATCTTCCCTAAAGTCTTTAACTAACTTAAAGCAGTAGCCATGATAAGCCAAAAGTAACATCACAAAAGTGACTTTTAGGTGTAGCCATTTTGAAGCCACAAACCAATCATAACCATAATAATAGATAAGTGATATACCAAATATTACCGTGAATAAAGCAAAGGGTGTAACGAAATAAAGCAAACGTTTCTCCATGCCTTTTAAATGTTCTGCAACTTCTTTACTTGATGTTTCTGCATGATTAACGAACAGCCTAGGTAAATAAAAAATTCCAGCAAACCAAGCTACCATAAAGAATACATGAAAAGCCTTAAGCCATAAAAGAGTGGTCATACCGTAGTTTTTCCTTCTAATAAATAACATCTAATTTGTTCGAATGTAATAATCCCTAAAATATCATTAGGGTCCTTATCATAAATATATACACCGCCATCTCGTTGTTCCAGTAGGGCTAAATATGCCTCAGCTAAGGTTGACTGGCTTTGTAAAGGTATTAATTTTAATGGCAATATTTCAACACTACTTGTGTTTGGGTTATGTTCGATTTTTAACCATGAAAATGTTGAAGAAGTGGAACCTTCGTTTATTTTATCCGATGATTGAATGATGACATGATTCAATAGTTGAATTTTTTTCAATGACGTTAAAATATCAGGAGAACATTCCTGCTGATACACTTTGATATTTTCTTGCAGTACACCCAAAACACCTATCCGTTGTAGTGATTTCTCAATAGGAGATTTCCGATACTTAAGGCCCTGTTGTTCAAGTTGCATAATGAAAATAGAGCGATTTCTAAATACCTGTCCTGAAAAAACACAGGCAGTGGTTATTACGATCATTGCAGGTACAACTGCTTCTAACTGATTTGATAATTCAACGACTGTTAATAATGCGGCCAGAGGGGCGTTGAGCGTTGCAGCTAAAAAGCCAGCCATGCCCATTAATGCATAATCACTAGCAAAGCTTTCTCCTGGTAAGTATCCAGTCACTAACATGGATACACAAGTACCTGCAATGGCACCTATGCCAATAATAGGACCAATAATCCCGCCAGGAATACCCAAGCCTAAAGCGGTTATAGTCATCAATATTTTGGCAAACAATAATCCAAGCAATAATTGTAATTGAAGATTATTTTCTAAAGCAAAGGTTATGGCACTTAAATCTGTACCCATAGCAAATGGTACGAAAAAACCTAATGTACCGGTGATAATTGCGGCAAGTAAAATGCGGCTCACAATATGAATTGAGCTTGAATATTTTATGATAAGTACTAAGTACTTGTTAAAACCATAGGCTAATAAACCGAGTACGAGTCCCAAAAAAACAAGGGCAGGGTAATGATGAAAGCTAATAGATATTTTTTCAAAATATTCAAATTCATGTCCAGATCCAAAAATACTACGGGTAATCATTGAGCCAATGAGTGAAGCAATCATTACGGGAATAAAAATATGTACTTTATATTCACGTAAAATAACTTCCATAACAAAAATAACAGCAGCAAGTGGTGTATTAAAACATGCAGATATTCCAGCGGCTATTCCACATGCACAAAGTGTACGTATGGTATTGAAGGGTAAATTTAGTTTGCTACCTATATAACTGCTGCAAGCCGCACCTAAGTGTATAGCAGGCCCTTCTTTACCGACTGAAAATCCTGATGCTAATGCAATTACACTACCAAAAAATTGATTTAGGGTATTACGAAAGGGAATGATACCGTTTGCTATTTTCAAGCGATGTAAAATAAAAGGGATACCGGTGCGTAAATATTGGTATCCGGTTAACCAAGCAAAAAATAAAATTATTAATCCGCCGACTATAGGCAAATGAAAACGACTTAACCCATTTAAGCTGGTATAGTTGTCTTTTTGGTTTAGATAAAGACTTTGAATTGAGTCGATACTAAAGATGAATAGCACAACTAAAAGTGCAGATGCAGTGCCACCAATAGCAGCTAACAAACAAAGTTGCCAAGAGGTTTGGGGTAAGGCTAAACGTTTTTTTAGTAAAGAGAGCGATTTCATAATAATGAAGGGGTCACCTTTCTTGATCTAGCCTAAAATATTTATCAACAAGTGGATATCATAATACTTTTCAAATGAATTGGTTAGCTAAAATAAATCTAAAAACAGTTGTTGTTCGATTCGGTACATTCCGTTCAGCTCTTTTACTCATGCTCATTATTGTCATATGTGTATACAGTGGCTATCGTATTGGGAATTTTTACCATGGCTATCAAATCAACACGCTAGAAAAACAAAAAACACGTTTGGACATCATGTATGAAAAAAACGTTCAACAAAACAATCGAATTAATACGTTAGAAGTTGAGTTAGAAGTTGAGAGAATGGCCAATCAACGTTCGCAACAACTGTTGAAAAATATGGAGTCTGAGCATTATCAAGTTAAAAGAGAATTAGCTTTCTATGAAAAAGTCATGGCTCCTGAAAAAACAGCGGATGGTTTAATGGTAGACCGAATGTCTATTTACCCTACGGGAAGCCCAAATCATTTTCGTTTTCAAGTTGTGTTATTGCAACAGGAAGTGCGTAAGCGATTTGTTAAAGGTTATGTCGATTTCACATTGTTTGGCACTTTAGATAATAAGCCAAGCCAATTGAAATTAAGTAATATATCTACATTAACAACAAAGGATTTATCCTTTAGTTTCCAATATTTCCAAATAGTTGAAGGTGAATTATCGCTTCCTGATAACTTTTTACCCGAGAAGTTAGAGTTAGCCACAATTTTACCTAAGAGCAGATGGCAAAAGCATCAGCAGATAGATGAGAGCTTTATGTGGAGAGAATTATTAAAAAACACACCGTAATCCGATTTTTTTGCGCCTTTTTTTAATAAGCATGTCTAAATCAGTAATACTTGACTAAATTAGTCAAGTTTACGATAATGCACGCGATACACTTCCGTACACACCTTTGTAAGTAGAGCAATATGTCAACTCCCGAGTTACCGATAAAATTTTCCGATGCCGCAGCAACTAAAGTATTGTCTTTAATTACCGAAGAAGAAAATCCGGAATTAAAATTAAGAGTTTATGTAACGGGTGGTGGTTGCTCTGGATTTCAATATGGTTTCACTTTTGATGAAAAAGTGAATGATGGTGATATGACCATCGTGAAAAAAGGTGTGACTATGGTCATTGATCCTATGAGTTTACAATATTTAGTCGACGGTGAAGTTGATTATATTGAAGGTTTAGAAGGTAGTCGATTTTTAGTCAATAATCCTAATGCATCATCAACGTGTGGCTGTGGATCATCCTTTTCAATCTAAGCATACGTCGTGACATTGAATTAAAAAATAGCCAGTGATATTCTCACTGGCTTTTTTGTGCTTAATCGTATTAATTCATTGAGCTAAATGTTACTTCTTCCTTATATATTTATGAACTTTGCTAACTAAAAGCGTTTTAAATCTGGCAAACATTTTCTTGGTGCAGCCTCTTAATAATTAAATTAAAAGTATAAAAGACAGTTCACCACTTTTTTAAGGTGAAGCTGTTTGCATGTCGACGCAAGATTCTTGATACTGCATACATTCGAATATTAAAATACCCATAAAAGGGAAGGGAATGTAATGCGTAAAATGTATTTTCAATCAGTAATAAAAACACTTGTTGTAAGTAGTGTTTTCTTAGCTTTATCAAGTTCAGCGGCAACACTCACTAAATTAGAAAGTAAAGAATTAGCACAACTAAAAAGTACGGCTTTGGAATCTAATTTATCTTATCAAGTCTTGGAGTCGTTAACGACCGAAGTTGGTCATCGTTTAATGGGCTCTGAAGGCGACAGGAAAGCTGTCATTTGGGCGCAAGAAAAAATGAAAACACTCGGCTTTGATAAGGTCTGGACTGAAGAGGTTACAGGTACTTTTTGGCAGCGCGGAGAAGCAAAAGCTAAAATTATTACTCCATACCCACATAAAATTGTCGCTATGGCACTTGGTGGTAGTATCGCAACGAGTGAAAGTGGGCTGACGGCGAATATTGCACATTTTGAAACTTTAGCTGATTTGCAAGCCGCACCTGATAATAGTTTACAGGGAAAAATTGCTTTTATTTCTTATCAAATGGAACGCGATATTACAGGTTCAGGATATGGTCCAGCAGTAGGTGCTCGTGTTGGAGGTGCTAACGTTGCAGCGAAAAAAGGTGCGTCAGCATTAATCATGCGCTCTGTTGGTACTGATAATAATCGAATTGCTCATACGGGTATTATGCGTTATGAAGCTGGCGTGAAAAAAATACCTGCCGCTGCTATTTCAAACCCTGATGCTGATTTGTTAGTTAATCAGTTAAAACGCAATAAGCCCGTGAGCTTTTATTTAAAATTGACCAGCCATACAGATCCTAAAGTTACCGCTGTTTCTGCAAATGTTATTGGTGAGATTACCGGTAGCGAATTCCCAGATGAAATTGTTTCAATTGGCGCGCACCTTGATAGCTGGGATGTCGGTACAGGTGCTCTAGATGACGGTATGGGTGTTGCTATGATGTTGGCATCTGCTCATCATATTGCACAATTACCTGAACGCCCAAAGCGTACTATTCGCGTGATTCTTTTTGCCGCTGAAGAAGTTGGTTTATTGGGAGCGAAAGAATATATGAATATCCACAAGGATAACATGGCTAATCATATTATTGGTGCTGAATGGGATTTTGGCGTTGGTAAAATTTACAAAATGACCTCCGGCGTAGGCAAAAAATCATTAGGCGCAATTAGCGACCTTGCTAAACATTTATCATCTTTGGGTGTTGAGCTATCAAACGATAATAATGCTAAAGCACAATCGGATATGAGTGTGATGAGTGCAGCAGGTATGCCGAGTATGAATTTTGCCCCTGATGGTTCAAAGTACTTTGATTATCATCACACAGAGAATGATACGTTAGATAAAGTGAATCCTGATGATTTGAAACAGGCGACAGCTGTTTACACCGTGTTTGCATATTTTTCAGCGCAATCAGGTGTGAATTTTAGAAAATAATTATTGTCTATCTATTCATTAGTTAAAGCACGATGGTTTTGTTCACACTTGTTCAAAATCATCGTTTAAACGCTTTTCACAATAAAGCACTCATCCCTTTTTAAATCACAACACCTTCAATATATTCTTAAACAGATATTATTTTTTGAATTTTTTGGTTTAGTTATTTGACGCTTTACCAATTATATATCGAGAGTATAGTCTTCAACCTTTCTGTCAGCTTGAAGGATAGATCACGTATTCAAGTATTGAGACATACACATGGAATAGTCAGTTATAACCAAGGATAGATGAAAAAAGTGGTATGACTAAATGGCATTATGAGGGAAGAGGCTAACGAAGTTTCGTTAGCCTCATGTTAAATTACTATAAAAGTGAAACTGTTTTGCTTACGTAGGTTGTAGATGCTGTATCTGGTGTTTTAATACTGATTGTTAACGTTGCTTGCTCAGGATCTCCACCTGCTGCATTATTAACAGTAAAATCCATTGAACGGTAGCCGCTTAATGAGGTATTTCCTATTTCTACATCTGTCGTTCCTTGTAAATCACCACCAGCTAAAGAAACACTAATTGTGGTACCTAGTGGCAAAACTTGCATAGCACTATCAGCGAAACGAAACCTTAATGTTAATGAATCACCGTCTGATATATCAGGAAGTTCAGTATTACTACCATTGTTGTCAGCGTAGGTTGTACTTTCATCGAGATCAGACAATACATAATTTGGAGAAGAGGCACTAGACATGATCAATACTAACGCTTTTCTTAATGTCGCTTTTTTAGCGTTTTCATCGCATTTAGTTCCGGTACATTGAGGGCCGTTAAATAATCCATCAGCATCATTAAATGAGCCATCATTATTGTTATCAAAAAACTTTGTTTCTTCAGGATCTTTTATATTGTCTTCATTGTCATCACGCCATGCTTCTGACATATCAACAAACCCTGAAGATAATGGCGTTTGGCGGCCAAAACCTGAATTCACATCTGCATTGCTTATCGCTTCACCGTCCTCATCATCAAAAACATTATTACCATTTACATCAAAAAATGTTTCATGCCCTGAAGTAGTGGCAAGAATTGTTGAACGATGATCTGTTGGGAAAGGTTCTGTAGAAGTCCAGGTTACAGAGCAGTTGCCTGATGCAGTGTTACAACTTGGTTCTATAGTGCCACCTTCTGTTGTAAAGTTTACGGTGGTTCCATCAGGAACAGGGTTATTAAAGCTATCAGCGAGCCAAACAGAAATAACAGATTCTTCACCAATGGTACTGGCTTCTGGGTTTAACACACTTGCAGCAATCGTTATCGAAGATTGCTCAGGTAAACCCGTATTTACAGATAACTCACTTGATTGAGTTTGCACTGTGGTGGTTTCCCCATCAACATCCATACTTGCTTGTGCGGTAACTCTAACGACTGAAGGTACAGTACCTGAGGACACTTGTGTGGTGATCAGACCTTGACTATTGGTAAAGCCTGACTCCCGACTTAAACTAATGCCTCCTAACGATGAGTCCAAACTAAACTCGACTAATTGCTGGGCAAGTACATTACCTAATGCACTTTTTAGTAAAAAAGTTACGGTAGATGTTTCTACGCCACCGCTGCCTTTAATAACTATCGAACTGGGCATCGCCGAGACAAATTCAATAGAGCCTAATTCTTCTCCTGTTATCTCAACGTCAATTGATGCTGTATTGGTAATACCATTGGCGGTAATTGACGCAATGATGACATCTTCAGTACCTGACGTACCTGCACAATCTATATCCTCAAAAGTTGCACTGGCACTGCCTTTAATACTAAATACGGAGTTATCAATGGTCGCTTTGCCATTCATAACACAGTTAGAAGTAAATGTTACTGCAGTAGGGGTATTTATACGATTGTTTTCACTGTCAACTAAATCTACGAATAAGCCTAATGTGCCGCCGGCGCTAATGATAGTATTTGTTATAGAAGATTTTATTTCGCCTTCGACAAATTCGTTGTTGTCGTCAAAATACCCTAAACGAGTATCTTCGAGAATAGTACTTGAAGGTGAAATTTGAAAATTGATGCGGTTACTAATAGCACTATTATTACTTAATGAGACAATCGCCACACCAGCACCTTCTATATCGTTTCCTGATAAAGTTACTGACGCTTGCCCGTTTTCATTGGTTAATGCTGAGTCAGCGCTCAACACGCCAGCATCAACAGTAAAATTAACAATTTCATTCTCAACGGCATCACCATTACCGTCGTTCAATGTGATTAAAATTTGTGCTTGTTCATCAACGCTGAATTGATTGCTAACGCTACCATTTACACTCATCAGTACTGATAGTGTTGAAAACTGTTCAATTGAAGCGTCACCAATAAATTCATAATCTATCGATGCAGATAAGCTTACGGTTGAAACAGATAATGTTCCAGCACCTAAAACCGCCTCGGTATTCATTATTTCAATGGATGCTTCACCGGAGTCATTGGTGAGTTTTGCGTCTAACGAAAGGTTGGCTAAGTCTGCTGAAAAATCAACGCGCATATTACTTACTGGTTCACCTGATTCATCCGTTATAGTGACTTGCGCTGTGATCGTTTCGTCTCTATCAAAACTTTGTTCATTTTCGCCCTGGCTATCAAGTAAAATAATTGAAATATTTGTCGCTTCGGAAGAAATAGAAGAAGTAAATTCATAATCAATTGATGCCGATAAGCTTGTTGTTGAGGCTAATAATGTTCCAGCACCTAAGGTGGTCTGGTTATTGATTATTTCAATAGATGCTATACCAGAGTCATTAGTGAGCTTTGAGCCTAAAGAAAGCGTACCTAAGTCTGCTGAAAAATCAACGCGTTCATTACTTACCGGTGCACCAGACTCATCTTTAATCGTTACTTGTACAGTGATGGTTTCATCTTGCTCAAAACTTTGCTCACTTTCACCCTGGGCATTAAGTAAAATAACTGAAATAGTTGCAGCATCTGAGGTAACAGAAGTGTCCTCTTCATTTTCACCCGAGTGACCGTTACAAGCAGAAAGTAGGATGGTCGAAATGACGAACAACATACTGAATAACTTATTCATTTAAAAATTCCATTAAATTTTACTATTGAGATAAATAATAAGAGCCAAGTTGAGAAAAGTCCACGTATATCTATAACCGATTTATTGATTAATGATATTGAGTTCTCTTCAATGTGTGATTCTAATAGCTTAATTGACTATTTGTAATAATATGTCGATATATCAGAAAGTTGACACTCGTTACCTTTTAGAAAGTATGTGGCAACATTTATCATTAAGTGTTTAATGCTAAATTAGGTGTGAATTTTAGAGAATAACTATTTTCTATCCTTCCATTAATAAAAATTCGATGATTTTGTTCATGTCCAGATCAAAGTCATCGGCTCTAACACCTTTAACAATAAAGTCGTTATCGCTCGATAAATCAATATCTTCTGCCATTACATATTGTCCGTCAATCGCATTATAAAATGACCGTACTTTAGGATTCGTAGGATCTCCGTCATTCCGGCTTTCTACAATAGCGAGCTTGTTCGAACTTAGCTCAACTAATGAACCAACAGGATAAACGCCCATACATTTTATAAATAAGTCTACTAAACGTTCATCTAAGTGATTGTTTTTTGCTAAATTTCTCAAAATACTAAACGATTTCAAGTGGCTGTAACCATCTTTGTAACAACGATTAGCGGTGAGCGCGTCGAAAATATCGCAAATAGCAATCATACGACCATATTTAGTGATTTTTTCTTTGGGAACGTTAAAGGGGTAACCTTTACCATCAAGTTTCTCATGATGAAGGGCAGTAACTTCGAGGCTTAATCTAGATATTCCAGGTGTAGACTCTATGATATTAATTGAATGATTTACATGACTCTTCATCACTGTAAATTCTGCATCGGTTAATTTTCCGGGCTTATTTAAAATTTTATCAGGGATATTGATTTTACCCACATCATGTAAAAAAGCTCCAACAGAAAGTTGCTGAATAATTTTTTTATCTATTTTTAAGAAGCGAGCAAAAATAGTCATGAGTACTGAAACGGAAACGGAATGTTCTAACAAGTATTCATCTTTTTTTCTAATGTTTATAACGCAGGCTAAAGCATCTGCGTTTTTAAACACCGTATCAATTGTTTGATTCGTTATTTCGATAACGGGGGTTAGATTTAGTTCTCGTCCTTGTTGAGCATCTGCAAATATTTGTCGCTGAATGTTTTTTGATTCATTGAATAGCTCTTTAGCTTTAGTGATTTCTAAAAAAATGGGAGAGGTGCTGGTTGAAGATTCAGTCTTAATTTGTTCATTGCCAATAATATTACCAGCGCTATCAAAAGTTAGCGTTTTACTATCATCTATGAGTAAAGTTTCTACACCCTTGTTTTTCAAGTTACTAATAACATTAATATTCTTTATGTGCCCAGGGCTAGACAAGTTATAGGTGCCTTGTTGTTGAGCTATATCAACAACAAAATGCCCTTTCATTAATTCAGATATTTTAATTTCAACAATCATAATAAAATTAGCTCGTTAAACTAACGTCTGCTGGCTAGTATTTTTTAGTTGATATAAATGTGTATCAGCTGCTTTTAGTAATTCGCTCATTGAACGTTTACCATCACTTGTTGCCACGCCACAAGTAATTGTTACTGGCAATACTGTATCTTGATATGGCATAGGATGATTAACAAAAAACTGACTTAAGCGTTTTGCTGCAAGTCCAGCCTCTGAATAATTTTGACTTGCCAATACCACAACAAATTCATCACCGGCGTAACGAAAACAGCGATCATTATCTCGTATCAACCCTTGTAGTTTTGTTGCTACATAGGCCAGAACTTTATCTCCGCAATCATGGCCATGTTGATCATTCACTTGCTTAAACTTATCACAATCGATAAATAACAGTGAAAAAGGTGCGCCATATCTATGTTGTCGCACTAACTCTTCGGCAATACACACCTCCATTAATCGACGATTCGCTACGCCAGTTAGTCGGTCGTAATGTGCCATGTATTCTAGCTGTTCGCGAATTAAAACATTTGATAAACATAAACTGACTTTAGCGGCTAGTTGCTCTAAATGAAAGGTGCCAAGGTTATTACTAAACCGATTCTTATCTCGGTCACAAAACAATAAACTCCCAAAAAGTTGCCCTTCTAACATCAAAGGTATTAACGCAATAGATTGAGATTGTATGAGTAAGTCGTTGGGTATGGCAGAAGTTAAGTTGTCTAGTTTATTCGTCAGGAAAGGTTTTTCGTCCGGATGAAAAGCTTGTAATTGCTCTAAAGATATTTTTGTACTGTGCCTATGCTTCCAAGTCGATTGCAATTGTTCATTAAACAAATAGCTAATAGGAGTCGGTTCGACTAAAAGTAAAGTAATAGAAGTAATATTGAATTTTTGTTTTATCGAGTTCAATAGACGTTGAAGAAGTTCATCACAAGATTTGCTTGCAAGTACTTCTTTTTCTATTTCAAATAATTTTAGCGCTATTTTTTCATTGGCTTTAGAGTTGGCAATTAATTGCTCAATTTCTAATTCAGACATAATGACTTCTTGTTTTATTAGACTGTTTTAATTGTGTTCTTTTCAGAACCATAGTGCAAGAGCTGAGTAAGGCTGGAAATGGTATTATTATTGCTTAGTTTCTTGTTCATATAAGAGTTACACTTTTATAAATATAAAATGTCAGCTTTTTGTCACTCAACCTTTTTTACTTTTAGCCGATAATAACTTAACGGTTATCTGTATTGTTAAATTTTTGGATTGTAATTTATGCGAATTTCATTATTAATTTCAACATTAATATTTTTGGTTAGCCATGCAAGTTATGGGCAAAAACTAGAGGCTGTACAAATTTACACCGACAATCAACTTTTGAGCTTGATTAAAGAAAACAAACACCTAGGGCAAGTCGTGCTTGATGAATGTCAGCTTGTACAAGATATTGAAGCGAGAGCAACTAAATCAAAATATCCATCGTATCAATTTCTTTGGGGCGATATGTTAGCATTTGGGGTATGTGTAAAAAAAGATGTACCGCTTGGACTCCATTTTATGAAAAATGCTGCCGACCAAGCGTTGCCAGAAGCTTTAGAGCAATTAGGTCGTTATTACCATATCGGCAAATTTATGCAGGTTGATGTTGAGAAGGCCATTTTTTTCCTCAAAGAAGCATCAGCAGTAAATAATTTAAAGGCACAAATTCGTTTGGCTGATATTTATAAGCAAGGATATGGTAGCCCATTAGATTACCCTGAATTATATGCTCAGCTGCATAATTCTATAACGGATGATAAAAATACGCATAAGCAAATCGCTCGGCTATTAACTGGTTTAGCAGATAAAATGCCAGAAAATGTCGTTAATGCAGCTAAGAAAGGTAAATATTAAGCTGTTTTTAGTGTTTTTACATTTTTTGTACAGCATCACATTATTTAGGTATATAATTGATGCATTAAAACATTAATCGAGTTTATCCCCTGAAAGATCCACATCAAAAACGTGAAGCAAAAAAATACGACAATCCAGTGGCGAGTCGTGAATTATTATTGTCAGTTATAGAAAATTCTCATTCCCCACTTAATTTCAAAGCGATATGTAAAGCTTTGAATTACCATGATGAAACTCATCATGTTGGTGTTAAACGCCGTTTACGCGCTATGGAAAATGCTGGACAGCTTGTTTTCAATAAACTTAAACAATATGTCATTCCACCTCAAAATAGTTTAATCACAGGTAAAGTTACCGGTCATCGTGATGGCTTCGGATTTTTCGTACCTGATGTTGCTGTTGGTGAAAAACGCGGCAAAGATTTTTATATTTCGTCGCATGAAATGCAGCGAGTTTTTCATGGCGATATTGTTAGCGCTATATTAGTGGATCGTACTGATCGTAAAGGTCGACAAGAAATTAAAATAATTGAAGTTATTGAACCACGCAAAGCCGGTATAGTCGGACGTTTCTACGTAGAGCATGGTATTGCTTATATCGTTCCAGATGATGCACGTATAAAGCAAGACATACTCATTGAACCTGATGGAAAGTTGGGTGCACGTCACGGGCAAATGGTTGTGATCAATGTTTTACATCGCCCGTCAAAAAGAAATAATGCGGTAGGTAAAGTTATTGAAGTATTAGGTGACCATTTAGCACCCGGTATGGAAATTGATATTGCTTTACGCGAACATGATTTACCACACGAGTGGCCAGAACAAGTTGTTGAAGAAGTATCAACGATTGCCGATGAAATCGAAGAAGAAGCAAAAATTCCTCGTGTTGATTTACGCGATTTGCCACTCGTTACTATAGATGGCGAAGATGCCAGAGATTTTGATGATGCAGTGTATTGTCAGCCTGAAGAATCGGGTGGTTGGCGTTTATGGGTAGCTATAGCAGATGTGAGCTATTATGTTCGTAATGGAACCGCACTTGATGGTGAAGCTATTTCTCGCGGAAATTCGGTGTACTTTCCTAGTCAAGTTATTCCAATGTTACCAGAAAAACTTTCGAACGGATTATGTTCATTAAATCCAGACGTTGACCGTTTATGCATGGTTTGTGAAATGACCATCAGTGCGTCAGGTGAGTTGTCAGGCAGTGAATTCTATTCGGCGGTTATGCGTTCACATGCGCGTTTTACTTATAGCAAAGTAGCGACGATTTTATCGGGTGATGACGCTGACGAAAAAGCCACTTTACGTGAAGAATACAAATCATTAGTGCCTGATTTAGAAAATTTATATCAGATGTATTTAGCATTAAAGACATCGCGAACTAATCGTGGTGCGATTGCTTTTGAAACGTCAGAGTCGCTATTTTTATTCAATAATGACCGTAAAATAGAGTCTATTGTGCCGTTAATCCGTAATGACGCGCATAAAATTATCGAAGAATGTATGGTTTTAGCGAATGTTGCAACGGCAAAGTTTGTTGAAACACATAAAATGCCGGGCTTGTTTCGTGTTCATGATAAGCCGAGTGTAGACAAATATTCAAACTTTGTAACGTACTTGAATGAACTCGGTATTTCATTACCTACGCGCGAACAACCTGAGCCTGCCGATTACGCTGACATTTTAAATCATGTGCAAGGTCGACCTGATCAAGAACTCATCCAAACCATGTTATTACGCTCAATGCGTCAAGCCGTATATCAAAGCGAAAATTTAGGGCATTTTGGTTTAGCGCTTGAATCGTATAGTCATTTTACTTCACCAATTCGTCGTTACCCTGATTTGGTTATTCATCGTGTAATTAAAGCTATTTTGGCAAAACAAGCGAAATCGGCTAATGAAAATAATGAAGCTAACGTTGGATTCTATGAATATTCACCAGAAGAAGTCATTGAGCTAGGCGAGCAATGTTCAATGACTGAGCGTCGTGCCGATGATGCAACGCGGGATGTTTCCGATTGGCTTAAATGTGAATTCATGCAGGATCATGTAGGTGATACTTTTACTGGGGTTATCTCAACCGTCACTAATTTTGGTCTATTTGTTCGTTTAACTGATTTACATATTGAAGGGTTAATTCACATAACCTCTTTAGGACATGATTACTATCACTTTGATGATGTTCGTATGTGTCTGAGTGGAGAGCGTTCAGGTACAAAGTATTCAATTGGAGATGTTTTAGAAGTTAGTGTGGCTGCGGTTAATTTAGATGAGAAAAAAATAGATTTAGTGTTATCAGGTGAAAAGAGCTCTTCGAGCCATATTAAACCTGGTGGAAAAACTAAACCTAAAAATACCGGTTTGAGAAAAAATTCCGACAACGGTTTTAATACCTCAAGAAAAACTTCGGACAAAGACAAATCTAAAGATAAACCTAAAAAAAACAAAGATAAAAAAACCGATAAATCGAAAGCTAAAAAACGTACTGCAAGAAAGAAAAGACCAGGGAAAAATGCTCGCAAAACAGCAGAGTAATTGAAGTGGATATTGCAGTTAATGCGTTTAGATAATGTTTGCAAATAAGAGTGCAGATTGAACCTAACGAAATCAAGCTAGATGTAGACAAATTAGAAGTATTTAAAAGAGAAGAACATGGCAAAACAAGACGAACTAGTATTTGGTATTCATGCGGTTAATGAGTTAATCAAACGTGCTCCAGAGCGCTTTATTGAGCTTTTTTTACTAAAAGGCCGAGAAGACGAGCGATTAATGACGATTGTTAATTTATCAAAAAAGTATGGTATTTCCACGCAACTTGTCAGCCGTAAAGTACTTGACGAAAAAAGTGAGGGTGAACAACACCAAGGCGTTTTAGCGCGTATAACCCAAGGCAGAACATATACTGAAAACGATATAGACGGGATACTTGCACAAGCTAAAGAAAAAAATGTAGCACCGTTCTTATTGATTCTAGATGGCGTTACTGATCCTCATAACCTTGGTGCATGTCTAAGAAATGCAGATGCTGCTGGTGTACAGGCTATTATTGTTCCAAAGGACAACGCAGCTCGTTTAACCGCAACCGTTCGTAAAGTCGCCGTAGGTGCCGCTGAAACTGTACCTTTGGTACAAGTGACTAATTTAGTCCGCACGATGAAACATCTTCAAGACAGCGGTGTATGGATAATTGGTACTGCAGGTGAAACTGAGAACTGTTTATATGATGAAAAATTAAGTGGACCTATGGCATTAGTGATGGGAGCTGAAGGTAAAGGTATGCGTCGTTTAACGCGTGAGACTTGCGATCAACTCGTAAAATTACCTATGGCTGGTAGTGTTTCAAGCTTAAATGTATCCGTAGCTGCAGGTATTTGTTTATTTGAAATAGTGCGTCAACGTCGTACATGATTGATTATCGTATTTCCAAGTAAATTGTCTTAATGTAACAAAGAGTACTATGATGAAAAGCATAATGAAATTCAGAGTATAGTTACAGAATGGTTTATTCAGGACCTGATAAACATCCAAAAGCAGTAAATTGTTCAGTTTTTCTACAACAAAGTAATAAAAACACCAGTATCTT
The DNA here is from genome assembly GCA_913020705.1 of uncultured Colwellia sp. Next base: position 19,487 of record CAJWBY010000013.1, on the reverse strand, counting down.
CAATTTACTCGTGTTTTTATTATTTATGTTATTTGTAACTTTTTATTCAGTTGCTCAGCCCTTTAAATCGCCCGCTGAAAATAACTATAATAAACAGCCCATATTTTTAGCAAGTTCTAGTGCGTTATCTGGTCCAACGGCTAAGTTGGGCACTCGTCTTAATCAGGGTTCACAAGCCTATTTCGATAAAATTAATAGCTCAGGTGGGATTTATGGCCGCCAAATACTATTAGAAATTGTTGATGATGGCTACGAACCATTTAAAACCTTAACAAACACACAGGAATTTCTAAAAAATAAGAAGGTATTCGCGTTATTTAATTACGTTGGAACACCCACAACTTCAGTTATTTTCCCTCTAATTAGAAATAAACCATTACCCTTTTTAATGCCGTTTACTGGCGCTACATTTCTACGTGAACCTGTTACGGAGAATGTCTTTAATTTAAGAGCCAGTTATTATCAAGAAATTGATGAGCAGCTTAATCATCTAATAAACAAAGAAAAAATCACAAGAATTGGTTTGTTAATACAAGCTGATGCATTTGGTATTACGGCTGAAAAAAGTTATATGAATATCATGAAAAAATATGATATTGAACCTGTGGTAACTACTCGCTACCGACGAAATACCGAAGATATTGAACTTGCGCTAAGTATATTAAAAAATAAGAATATCGAAGCCGTTGCTTTTGTCGGTACATATGAACCTTTTGCAGAATTAATCAATACGGCCGCAGCACAACAATTCACTCCTTTTTTTACAGCGGTTTCTTTTATTTCAAGTCATGATCTTTTTTCTAAAATTACCCAAAAAAGTCGCGTTCTTATAACTGAAGTGGTGCCTGAGCCTGAAACTTGCTTATTAAAGATATGTCAGCAATTTATTAATGATATGAGAGAAGCAGGAAAGGGCTATACAGATCAAGTCCAGTTCGAAGGCTACTTAAATGCTTATATGTTTGTTGAAGTAGCAAAACAGTGTGGTGAGAATTTAACTCAGAGCTGTTTTCTTAATAAAATGAAGAACTTTAACTATGACTTTGGCGGCATAACGGTGAGCTTTTCGCCTGATAACCACCAAGGGTTGAATAATGTTTATTTAAACTTTTTCGAAATGCAAAAGTAACACTAATCCCTCTTATATAGTTTATATTTGATGGATTAACCTATACTTTCCTTTTATTACTGCCCACGCTTATATATGTCTTGCCTTCGCTGTGTAATTTTAATACACTACGCGACCTTAATTCAGCCCGAACTTTTTGTTCCTTGCCTCTTTCTGGTGTTTGGCTGAGCCAGCTAATGAGGCTACAACCGTAAGGAGCTCGTAATGCGTCATTACGAAATCGTATTTATGGTTCACCCTGATCAGAGTGAACAAGTACCTGGCATGATCCAGCGTTATACTGACTTGATCAATGCTGCTGAAGGCAAAGTCCACCGTCTTGAAGACTGGGGCCGTCGCCAATTAGCATACCCAATCAATAAATTGCACAAAGCACACTATGTTTTATTAAACATTGAAGCGCCACAAGCAGTTATTGATGAGCTTGAAACAGCTTTCCGTTACAATGATGTTGTTATCCGTAACATGATCATGCGCACTAAAACTGCAGTAACTGAAGCGTCAGCAATGGCAGCTGCTAAAGAAGAACGTCGCGACGATCGCCGCGAAGTTAAGCAAGAAGCTCCAGCTGTTACAGAAGCACCAGTTGCTACTGAAACTACAGAAGAAGCTGCGAGCGAATAAGTAACTCGTGACAAACTCTCTTTATGAGAATTGCCTTGTGTTGGTTGGTGAAGTGGTAAAACCACCGAAAAAATCAACAAGCCCAGCAGGTATTCAGCATTGTCAGTTTTCCATGGACCATAAGTCCATCCAAAGTGAAGCTGGCATGAACCGACAAGCATTTGTCCGGATACAAGTTGTAGCAACAGGTGAGCTGTCACAAAACTTAACTCGTGATTTAATTGCGGGCAGTAAGCTCAAAGTGACTGGTTTTATAAACCGTCATGAATCAAGAAATGGTAACCCGCTTCTTGCCTTACATGCTCAACATATTGAAATGATTAATTAAGGTGCTTTCTTTGAGTTGTTAATTCAACCTTATGAATACACCATATTTAGGAGAAATCCATGTCTCGTTTTTTTAGACGTCGTAAGTTCTGCCGCTTCACAGCGGAAGGTGCTACCTCTATCGATTATAAAGATATTGCTACACTGAAAAACTATATCACTGAAAGTGGTAAAATCGTTCCTAGCCGTATTACTGGTACAGCAGCTAAATATCAACGTCAACTTGGTCGTGCGATCAAGCGTGCTCGTTACTTAGCGTTATTACCATATACTGATTTACATAAGTAACCTAAAAAGGGGTTTTGAAAATGGAAGTAATTCTTCTTGATAAAATCGCCAAATTAGGCGGCCTTGGCGACAAGGTAACTGTTAAATCTGGCTATGCACGTAACTTCTTATTACCTCAAGGTAAAGCAGTATTTGCATCTGAAGCTAACGTTGAACATTTTGAAGCACGTCGTGCTGAAATTGAAACTAAATTAGCTGAAACTTTAAAAGCTGCTGAAGCTCAAGCTGCTAAAATCGTTGAATTAGCTGAAATCACTATCGCATCATCTGCGGGTGACGAAGGTAAGTTATTCGGTTCTATCGGTACTAAAGATATTGCTGATGCAATTACTGAAGCTGGCGTTCAAGTTGCAAAAGCTCAAGTACGTATGCCTTTAGGTACAATCCGTGAAACGGGTGAATTCGATATCGCTATTCACTTACACAACGATGTTGATACTAGCATCAAAGTTGTAGTTATCGCTGAAGCTTAATTTAGCCTGCTAAATTAAGTCTACAAAATACCGTTGTTCTTTTAAGAATAACGGTATTTTTTTATCTATTGTTATCTCACATAATGTTACTTGATTTTAGGCATTGCCCAATCATCTGCGCTAAGTAAGTTTCGTTCGATTAAACCGCCAATACCCTGTAGGCCACCAGTGTGCAATATCACAATACGATGTCCTTTGGGGAAAAATCCTTGCTCAATTAAGTCTAGTAATGCCAAAATCATTTTTCCTGAATATACAGGTTCAAAAGTAAAGCCTGTTTGATTACTAAAGTTGAGTATTTTAAACGCATCATCTTTATTGAATTTTGCATAACCACCACGATGAAATTCAGACATTATTTGCCAGTGTGTATAATTTGATGGTTCTCCTAATAAATTATTTACTTGGTCTATTAGGTACCCATTTTGTTTAAGTACCGCGATACCTATAAGTTGATGCTGATTATTATCTGCTTTTATTAAGCCAGCTAAAGTTCCTCCACTTCCAACGGGTGTGAGTAAAGTATCAAATTCACATTGATGATTTAATTCTGTGATCACTTCACCAACACCTGGCAAGGCTAATGCGTTACTCCCCCCTTCAGGAACAATTAAATAATCAGGATGTGCTTCCTGTAATTCAGCTAGGTAATCTTGGTCTTCACGCAAACGATAGGTTTTACGATCAACAAAATTGAGCTCCATTCCCCATTTTATCGACATAGAAAGGGTGAAATTACTCGCGTATTCTTTTTCGCCGCGAATAATGCCTATACTTTTTAATCCCTGTTGCTGGCAAGAAAAAGCTAGGGCGTGAATATGATTCGAGAAACTACCACCAAAGCTGATAACGCCCGTGTAATTGTGCATTTTAGCGAAATCTAAGTTGAATTTTAGCTTACGCCACTTGTTTCCAGAAATTATTGGATGAATAGAATCGTCACGTTTTATTGAAACACGAAGCTGGTGTTTCTCAAATAAAGGGTGCGAAATTGTCTGTAATTTAGATTCTGATTGCATAAAAGGTAATGTTATTCTTTACTTAAATGTAACTACTCAATAAAAAACTTGCGCCTTTAATGGAATAGGGGATAATGATTTTTAGAGATTTGACTATAAATAATAATATTGATAAATGTCGCTTATTAAAAAAATAAATAATATTTTCTCAAAAGTAGAGTCTAAAGATTTGTTAGGTGTGAGTCTACGCCAGCAGTCGTTTGCTTTTTTTTCTTGTCCAGAGGAAAAGGAGTCACAGTTTCAACAAATTAAATCTCCCTTAGCGGAACATCCTCAACAGATTAAGCTTCAACAAGAAAAATATCAATTGCAGGGGATATGTCATCTCGTTTTAGCTTCATCACAAACACAAATTGTGCAAGTTGATAAGCCGAACATTCCCGAAAGCGAGTTAAACGCTGCATTAAAATGGCAAATTAAAGATCTCGTTAATTATTCACCAGAAGATATGGTATTGGATTATTTTGATGGACCAACACTGGCCGGTGGAAATGAAAAAATAAACGTTGTCTGCGCTTCCAAAAAAGAATTATTAACTTTCATTGAGCCGCTTAGCCAAAATGGGCTGATATTAAAATCAATCACTACTGAGGAATTTGCTTTTGCTAGCTTACTCGTAGTGCAAAACGATGCGTGCTTAATGGTTTGTCAGCAGCCAAACGAAGAAATAATATTATTGATTGTTAAGCAAGGCAAAGTGTTTTTCTCGCGTCGTTTACGCGGCTTTGCTCAAATAGCGACAAAAACAGAAGAAGAATTATCATATGGTGTTATTGATAATTTAAACCTAGAAATTCAACGTTCAACAGATTATTTTGAACGTCAATTAAAACAAGCGCCTATTCGTAGCATTGAAGTTATTGTTCCTATGGCTAATGAAGCCGTATTAGCACGCAAGTTGTCCGAGAATACAAATGTTGCCGTAAACTTACTCACTATGCCGGATGGTTTGGCTCATGCTAGAGAGTTCGCGGTATCTGTCGGAGCTACACAGTTGAATAATATGGAGCCAATAAGCTAATGGCAAAAAATTCAATTAATTTACTACAAGCAGATTTATTACCTAAACAGGCGTTAGTGACTTTACCGAGAGTCGTAGCGCTTTGGTCTGTAGTCTTTTTATTCATGTTGTCTTGGACTTTTTTGAATCAGTATCAAGTAGCAACATTGAGTGCTAAACACTCTGAGCTTTCAAAGGTAAAAGCAAAACAAGAAAAATTACTCGCTCAATTACAAGAGAAAGTTAAAGCTAATCGTGCCAGTTCAAAAGTGATTGAAGAGCTTGCCATGTTAAAAAGCTTTTTGAAAAATAAAAATATATTACTAGGTGAGTTAACAGACCCAACACATACTTCGGTTGCAGGCTTTGCTTCATCTATGACTGAATTATCCAAGATGCATCACAAAGACATTAGTTTGCAGCATGTTAATATTACTTATCAAGATTTAACTTTTTCAGGTTTAGCAAGAAGCCCTGAAGCCGTTCCTGCATGGTTAGCTAAATTTGAGACATCAAAATTTTTGTCAGGAAAATCATTCATTAATTTTTCTCTGAACGAAAATGAAGAAAAGTTGACCCAATTTTTAGTTAGCTCTAAAGCCGGCGTGGGAGAGACTAATGAATAAACAATGGCAAGACTATGGTGACAAATATTTAGCGATTACACCTCGTGAACAATATATGGTACTGATTACTGGCTTAGTTGCCATAATTTTTATCATTCATACTTTTTTTATTGATGATAATTCGTCAAAAATAGATAAGTTTGAAAAGCAAATTATACAAATGAGTAAAGCAAACCGATCAGCTAATTCCTCAATAACATTGCTAGAAGACGGCTTGTCAAAAGATCCTAATTCAGAACTTAATAAGCAAATTTCACAATACAAAGAAAGACTAAAAAAAGTTGATGTGAATTTATTACAGCTTACCTCTGATCTCATCAATCCTATTCAAATGCGCCATGCGTTACTGCAGTTGTTGAAAACTCAAAAAGGTATCTCTTTACAGTCGTTTCAAGTTATTCCAGCTCAAGCGATAACGCTTGCGAGTTCAAAGCCTGCTGTTAAAATTAAAGATATTTCAACTGCGGAAACTGACCCTAACCAAGAAAAATTAGTGCTTTATAGACATTCAATAAAAATTAAACTTAGTGGTAGTTATTTTCAATTACGTGATTATTTAACTCAACTTGAATCACTATCATGGAAGTTTTTTTGGAAAGAGTTTAATTATCAGCTTAAAGAATATCCGGTAAGTGAACTAGAAATAGAAATGTACAGCTTAAGTACTAAACGGGAGTTTATCGGTGTTTAAAAACCTAACGTTAAACAGTTTATATTTCATAATCATGTTTATGACATTTTTAGTTAGTGCACAAAATAATGACCCTACAAAACCGTTGTCAGCAAGTGGCTTTTCATCCATTACTAAAGCACAGGCTGCAACAAAAGCAGAATTAATATTAGAAAGTATTGTTCATGGCGTTGAAGTACATACCGCGGTGATTAATGGTCAAGTATTAAAAGTAGGTGACTTTATTCGTCAGTATGAATTGGTAGCTGTGAACAATACCAGCGTTGTCTTACGTTCAGCAGAAAAACGCTTAAAGCTCAGTGTATTTTCTAGTGTCGTGGTTAAATCAAAATGAAAAGATATGATCAAATGAAAAATACTCAAAGAAAACTTTATTGCTTCACGTTACTTTTAGCTTTAGTTGGTTGTCAAACTGCACCAGATAAACCCGCAGAGATGATTAGTGCACTAGATGAGGCAATAAAGGAATCTAGTAAGCCTAAACCTAAAGCATTACAAAACGTACCTAATGACATTCAGCAAGAATTAATGCAGCGAAGTATAAGCCAAGCTCGACAAGGCTTACTCGCCGAAAAGCGTTTGGAAATTGCAGCTAGTGATGTAAGTGCGCAAGATTTTTTTGCTGCTTTAGTTGATGAGTCGCCTTATAGCGTTGTCGTTCATCCTGATGTTACGGGCACAATTACGCTTAATTTAAAAAATAATACGCTGCATGAAGTCCTGGATGTTGTAGAAGAAGTTTACGGCTATGAAATACGTCGTAAAGGTAAAGTTATTCAAGTTTATCCTGCTGGTATTCGCACAGAAACTATTCCTCTTAACTACTTGTACGTAAAGCGTTCAGGCATGTCGAGTATGAGTATAAATTCTGGTGGTGTGTCAGAGAGTGACCAAAACAGCGGCAATAATTCTAACAACAACTCCAATAATTCAAGCAGATCAGGTAATTCTAGTAACTCAAGCAGCTCAAATAACAATCAAAACAATCAACAAGGAAATGGCGGTGTTAATATCTACACCGAAACCGAATCTGATTTTTGGACCGAATTAAAAGAAACATTAACGTTACTTGTTGGCTCTGAGGCAGGGCGTTCTGTTATCGTTTCTCCACAAGCAGGTTTAGTAACTATTCGCGCTTTACCAGAAGAAATAAAGGTCGTTAAAAGCTTCATTAAATATACAGAAACCCATTTGCGACGCCAAGTTATCATTGAAGCAAAAATTATGGAAGTTACGCTTAATGATGATTATCAACAAGGTGTTAAGTGGGATAAAGTACTAGGAAGTATTGGCAGCAGCGATTTAACTTTTTCTACAGCAGGCGGAATCGCGGGTAACATTATTTCAGGTACTATTGGGGGTACTAGTAGTTTATCGTTTAATAATGATGATTTTAGTGGCGTGATTGACTTACTGTCTACACAAGGTAATGTACAAGTACTTTCAAGCCCAAGAATAACCGCAACTAATAATCAAAAAGCGGTAATCAAAGTCGGAGAAGATGAATATTTTGTTACGGATATTTCAAGTACTACGACTACAGGCACATCAACTACAACGACTCCAGAAATTGATTTGACGCCTTTCTTCTCAGGTATTGCTTTAGATGTTACTGCACAAATTGCTGAAAATGATGAAGTTATTCTTCATGTTCATCCTTCGGTAACATTGACTAATGAACAAAGTAAAGTGATTAAGTTTGATGGGGAAGAGATTATCTTACCTTTAGCGCAAAGCAGTGTGCGAGAATCAGATACAATTATTCGTGCTAAATCAGGTGAAATTGTTGTCATTGGTGGTTTAATTGAAACACGAAAAGTTGATATGGAATCAAAAACGCCACTTCTAGGTGATATACCAATATTTGGTGAGTTATTCAAAAGTAAAAGTGAAACAACACAGAAAAAAGAATTGGTTATTATGTTAAAACCTATTGTTGTTGGTCAAGACACGTGGAAAAACCAGTTGCAAGATGCTCGTTCATTGTTAAAACAATGGTTTCCAGAAGAAGAAGATTTTTCACAAAATGAAGAAGCTGATTCAACTGCACCTGAAGCTTCTAAACCTGTTCCTGATAGCAATGACGAATAGCCAACATATATGTATCTTTACCACTTTGGTTTAACGGAACTTCCGTTTACGTTAACACCAAACACTGCATTTTATGTTGGTTTAGAGCCTCATAATGAAGCGTTAGCTGTATTGTTAACTGCATTGAAAACAGGTGAAGGTTTTATTAAGGTTATAGGTGAAGTAGGTACAGGAAAAACCCTGCTTTGCCGAAAATTGCTCAATGAAATACCAGAACATTTTGTTACTGCTTATATTCCTAATCCCTATTTAAAACCTGATGAGCTACGTCGAGCGGTAGCCGTTGAACTAGGCGTAAAACAAGCACAGCGCATGTCAGTACAATTACTAACTGAACGTATTCAGCAACGATTATTAGAACTCCACTCGGAAGGTCATTCCGTCGTACTTATTCTCGATGAAGCTCAAGCTTTGCCTGAAGAAAGTCTTGAAGCTCTGCGTTTATTCACAAATTTAGAAACTGAAACGCGGAAACTTTTACAAGTCGTTTTGTTTGCTCAACCAGAATTAGACGAACGTTTAGCAACAACAAGATTTAGGCAACTAAAACAACGTATTACTTTTTCTTATAAACTACGAGCAATGACAGCGATAGAAGTACAAAGCTATATTCAGCATCGCATGAACGTTGCAGGTTATAAGGGAGCTTCATTATTTAGTGCGACTTTAGCGAATAAGGTGGCTAGAGTAAGTAAAGGCATTCCTCGCTTGGTTAATGTACTGTGTCATAAAATGTTGATGTTAAGTTATGGAGAGGGGATTTACCAAATAACCAATAAACATTTATCTGCAGCGATAAATGATACTGAAGCAACGATTCAACCCAGTAACACTAAATGGTACGTAAGTGTTGCTAGCGTGATAATTTCAACAGTAATAATTGTATATGTATTGAAAAATTATGGAGTAATCGCTTGAGCGTAATTAACCAAATGTTAAAAGATTTAGACCAACGCCAAGTTGAACAACAAGGCTCTAGTGATTTTACTGCGCCTATTTCGTCAGCATCTTCAAATAAAAAAACTGTATTCATTAGTTTAATCGTTATTATTTTACTTAACATTGTCGGCATTTTTGTTTGGCAAATGTATGTTGAAAATCAAACCTTAAAGATGAGTATTTCGCCAGAAAGCAATACTCCGCAAAATAATACAACAGTCAAAAAACTAGAACAAACTATTGCGCCTAAGAATTCATCTCCAGAGCAGATATTAGAAAGTCGTGATTTAAGGAATAATGCTAATGATATTAATCAAGACAGTATAAGTAATACCCTAAATCAAGATGACTTTAATCAAAATAAGCCTGACGTATCTGAAATGATTAAAGGTACTCAAGAAAATACTACATCAAATAATATTCTGGGAGACAATGACATACGTGAAAATGTTGCTGAAACGACTGTTACTTCGACTAACGACATCACTAATAACGCGAACAATCAGCAAGAGCTTGTAAAGCCAATTGCTATTGATGTAAAACGATCAACGTTGAAAATATCACGAAAAAAATTAACACCAGGTGAGCTCGCAAAGCAAAAATTATTACGTGCTGAGCAAGCATTAGTTAATAATAATATAGCTCAGGCAGAAACTTTATTTGAAGATGTATTATTAGTTATTCCCGACCATAAAAGTGCGAGGAAACAACTTGCCGCTTTATGGTTTGGTCGTGAAGCTTATTCAGATGCTTTAAATTTACTTTCCCAGGGAATTAATTTATCGCCAAATGATAGTGAGTTTCGAGTGATGAAAGCCAGAGTCTATTTACAGCAAAACCAAGTACAACAGGCATTTTTGACTTTAAACGCTATGCCGAGAGTAAACAATGTTACCAGTGTTGAATATCAGAGTTTACGAGCTACCACGGCTCAGCAGCTAAATGAATTTTCTTTTGCAGCAGAAGCATATCAAGTTTTGGTAAGCATCGAACCTTCAGCTTCTCGCTGGTGGCTGGGCTTAGCTGTGGCACACGACAGCAACAGCGAATTTGAACAAGCAAGCAATGCCTATCAAACAGCATTAAATAGAAGTGGGTTATCAGGAAGCGCTGAAACGTTTGCCCGTCAGCGAATTATTGAGTTGGGAGAATAACTATGGCAGCACCTAAATTAAAAATGCGCCTCGGCGATTTGTTAGTACATGAACATATCATCACTAATGAACAATTAATGCAGGCACTTAATAGCCAGAAAACGACTGGAAGAAAATTAGGAGATACCTTGATTGAGCTTGGCCATATAGGCGAGCGTCAATTACAAGAGTTCTTAGCTCAGCAACTTAATGTCCCATTTTTAGATATTAGCCAACGTCGCATTCCTAACGAAGTAGCGCTATTGTTACCTGAAGTTCATGCACGTCGTTTACGCGCGCTCATTATTGAAGATCAAGGTGAATCCGTATTATTGGGGATGAGTGATCCTGCTGATTTAAGTGGTCTAGATCAACTTGAACAAATGCTTTCCCCTAAAAGATTGAATCTTGCCGTTGTAATGGAATCGCAACTCTATGAAGCATTTGATGGATTATATCGACGTACGGCTGACATTGAATCATTTGCTAGTCAGTTAGAAGAAGAATACGAGCAGACCACTGATTTTGATTTATCGTCTACCTTTCTAGATGATAGTGGCGATGCAACGGTTGGTAAATTATTACAATCCGTTTTTGAAGATGCAGTGCAAATGCGAGCGTCTGATATTCATATTGAACCTGATGAAAATTTATTACGAATTCGTCAACGTATTGATGGTGTATTACAAGAAAATATCCTTAAAGAAAATAAAATTGCCTCGGCCATGGTATTGCGTTTGAAACTGATGGCAGGCCTAGATATTTCAGAAAAACGCTTACCCCAAGATGGTCGTTTTAATCTACAAATTAAAGGTCATAATATTGATGTTCGTATGTCTACCATGCCAGTACAACATGGTGAGTCGGTAGTTATGCGTTTACTCGATCAATCTGCAGGATTATTATCGCTTGACCAAACGGGTATGCCTGCTGATCTAGTTGCACGTGTTCGCCATCAAATTACCCGCCCGCATGGTATGGTTTTAGTTACAGGGCCAACAGGTAGTGGTAAAACAACCACGCTATATGGCGCGTTGAGTGAACTTAATCAATCTACTAAAAAAATCATAACGGTAGAAGATCCTGTTGAGTATCGTTTACCTCGAATCAATCAAGTGCAAGTAGCACCTAAAATTGATTTAAACTTCTCAACCGTATTACGTACAGCATTAAGGCAAGATCCCGATATCATCATGGTGGGCGAAATGCGTGACCATGAAACAGTCGAAATTGGCTTACGAGGCGCACTAACAGGTCACTTAGTATTATCAACCTTACATACCAATGATGCTATCACCAGTGCATTACGTTTAATTGACATGGGCGCGGCAGGTTTTCTTGTTGGTAGCTCATTGCGTGCCGTTATAGCACAACGTTTAGTGCGTAAAATATGTGAACACTGTGGTGAAGATCACACGCCAGATGCACAAGAAATGATGTGGTTGACACATCTCGCTGGTGAACAAGCTAAAACGGTTACCTATAGAAAAGGTCGTGGCTGTCAGTCTTGTCAATATAGTGGTTATAGAGGACGTATCGGCGTTTTTGAGTTATTAGAGATGAATGAACCTATGATGGCTGCGCTTAAGCGTGATGATTCAGAAGCCTTTACGAAATTAGCAAAAGAAAATCCATCTTTTACGCCATTGGCGCAAGCGGCGTTTGATTATGCCAAACTAGGTATTATTAGCGTGGAAGAAGTACTTCGTTTAGTTGATACTATAGATGTTCAGGGCTAGAAGTAGAGTTTATTATGGCGGAATTTAGTTACGTTGGCAGAAGTGTTAGCGGATCTCAAGTTAAAGGAACGATAGAAGCAGCAAACACTAATGCGGTTGCTGAGCAATTGTCGCGCCAAGGAATTATACCTGTAGCAATAAATGAGTCTAAAAATAAACAGAGCAACACAACTGATCTAGCGAATATTGATATTGGAGAATTACTTGGTTTTTCTGTGATAACACTAGATGAATTAATTGTTTTTTGTCGACAAATGTATGCGCTTGTTCGTTCTGGTGTTCCTATATTACGTGCAATCAATGGCATGGCAGAATCAAGTACATCACCTAAATTAAGAGTTGCTTTAACGGATGTCGCTAGTCAATTAGAAGGTGGTTACGCACTTTCAACCGCTTTAAATAAACATCCTAAGATTTTCTCACCGTTATTTATTTCACTAGTCCATGTAGGTGAAAATACTGGGCAACTCGATGGTTCATTTATAAAACTTGCCAGTTATTTTGAACGAGAACTAGACACAAGAAAACGAATTAAGGCAGCGTTACGTTACCCAAGCTTTGTTTTGGGGGCCATTGTTATTGCCATGGTTATTTTAAATATCTTTGTTATTCCTACATTTGCCAATATGTTCGCGAAACTCGGAGCTGATTTACCCATAACGACTAAAATGTTGATTGCGAGTTCAGACTTCTTTGTTAATTATTGGCCACATATGTTAGTGGCGAGTGTATTTGCTTTCTTCGGACTTAGGCATTATTTGAAAACCGACCGTGGTATGTATTTGTGGGACAGACTAAAGACAAAACTTCCTATTGTAGGCAGTATAATTGAACGTTCTATTTTATCGCGCTTTTCACATAGTTTTTCTATTGTGTTAAAAGCAGGTGTACCTTTAACTACAGGTCTTACACTGGTATCAGATGCTGTTGATAACACCTACATGCGAGATAAAATATTAGCTATGCGTGGCGGTATCGAGAGTGGCGATAGTTTATTACGCTCAGCAAATGCAAGTACATTATTTACGCCATTGGTTTTACAAATGGTGGCTGTAGGTGAAGAAACAGGCCGTGTAGATGAACTGTTAGAAGAAGTAGGTGATTACTACGAGCGTGAGGTTGATTACGAACTCAGTACGCTTACGGCTCGAATTGAACCGATAATGATCGCAATCGTTGCTGGTATGGTATTAGTTCTTGCGTTAGGTATATTCACACCTATGTGGGATATGATGTCTGCCTTCAAAGGCTAATAAAGTAGTAATAATATGACGTCGCAGCAAGTTAGCGCTAAAAAAGGAAAGTCGGTGGCTGAAAACTTGATTATACTTGTTATGATTGGATTATTCATGGCGACCTTTATTTATTACTTTTTTAAACAAGAACAACTTTTATCACAGACCGGTTTTGATGCAGTTGCGAATACATTTTCCGCTAGATTGAACGGTATCCATGCACAATGGTTTATGGATAATCAACCAAATTGGGTCATAATCAAAGAAAACACCGTTATAAATGGTGAAAGTAAAAATACAAGTATTGAAGTAAATGCCAAAGGGTGGGTAGATGTTTCAACAGTAGATATGGTCGGTAATCGAAACAACTGTCAGATAATTTGGCAACAAGTTTTAGGAATACCCATGTTCTATATTAAGCAGCCGATTTCTGCTGTAATGGTTATTGTAAATACTCGAAATAATGAGAAAAAAAGTCATGTTTGCCGATATGGTTTGCCAAGTGGCGAGTACTTTGACTATCAACCAAGCAATGGAAAAGTGAGCAAAGTACAGGTACACCAGTAAAAAGTAATGAGTTTATTGCCTATATGTTAAAAAATGTGACTAAAGTCCACTAAGTGAGTGACTTTATTAGTAAATCGTTGTTAGAATAAATTTATAGTCTCAGTAAATGAGCTGAACAAACGAAAAGAGGTTGTTATGAAAAAACAAACAGGCTTTACACTAATTGAATTAGTGATAGTCGTGGTCATTTTGGGTTTCTTGGCAGTAACTGCTATTCCTAAGTTTATTGATTTAACAGAACAAGCTAAACAAGCCAATATTGAAGGTATGGCAGGAGGTTTTGCTACAGGTGTTTCTTTAGCTAGAGCACAGTGGGAATCTGAAGGACGTACTAATGACGGCACAAATAACACGACAGTTTATGATGGCGTGAATCTAGTGTTAACAACCGAAGACACAGATATTCGTCCGGGTTATGTCACAGGCTTAACTGATGGAACAGCTTTAGGGGCTGATTTTGATGCGGCTAATTGTAAAGAAATTTGGGATAATATTTTTCAGCAACCGCCGACATTAGAAACTTTCAGTGACGCTAGCACAACGACAAATTATATTGTGGCAGAAACAGGCGATTTAGCTGACTCTCACTGTATTTTTTATTTAAGAGAGACCTTGGATAAAGATACCAGTGGGAACTTTGAAGACCCAGGTGTGGCAAATGTAGGAAATAACTTTACTTATTACCCTGCGAGCAGTCGTGTAGAAATTAATATCGCAGTAACGAACTAATCCTTAAAACTCGGTTTTTTTGAAACTAAATTTAAAATTAAAACAAAAGGTTAATTATGAAAACATTACAAAAGCAAGCAGGTTTTACACTTATAGAATTAGTCGTAGTTATTGTTATTTTGGGTATTTTAGCTGCAACAGCTGCACCTAAGTTTATTGATTTGACGGGTGATGCAAAAGGTTCTGTTGTTGACGGTGTTCGTGGAGCGTTAAACTCAGCGGCGGACTTAGTGCATGCTAAAGCTTTAGTTGCAGGTGAAATATCTGATACTGGTGCTATTTCTGTTGGTAGCGCTACAGTTACTCTAGTTTACGGTTGGCCAGATGCTGATGGTATTGCTGATGTTATAGATGTTGATGCTGATTTAACTGAAAGTATCTTAACTACTGCTACTACATATACACACTCAGAAGCCGTAACAGAGGCAACCTGTGTTGCTACTTATGATGTAAGTGGTGTTACTGATGCTGAAACGCGTCCTGCTATATCTAGTACAATTACTGGTTGTTAATCAAAAATATTGATGCAATAAAAAAACCGAGCAATGCTCGGTTTTTTATTATTAGTAGTTTGGTCACGCATTAATCAGCTTTAGCCTTTAAAATATTAATTCCCCATTCTTCAATGAGCGGATAGGTTAATTTAGCTTCCTTTAAAACTCTTTGGTATTCTACTTCTTGTTTTAAAATACCTAAACACAACAGAACATTTGAGTAAACACTGCTTCTTGGAGCATGTCGAACACGCTGTAGTCCCCAATTAATATATCGTTGTAAAGCCTCAGGACTTTTCTCTCGCAACCCCGCAACTAATGTATGCCCATAAATGTTTTTATCAAGCCTACTTTGCCAAGCGATAGGATTTTCAATATCTAACAAACGCTCAATATTCTGGTAACCATTTTTTTCATGTTCAACGATAATGTTACCTGTATGTAAGGTGGTTACTAAGAATGGTAGGAAAATAAAAGGTAGCAAAACTGCAAAAAAACGTAATAAAAAAGTTTTGTCGAATGAAATTTTATATTTATTACGGTTACTTTCTATATCAGTAAACCAAAGTAAGATAATAAAAACAAACCAGTGGCTAATAGACGTATAAAAAGGAAACTCTAATTGGCTGTGAAGTAACAAAGGAGTAATCAAACCTAAAATAGCGAGGCGTTTAGCTAACTTTTTATCAATTTTGAGCCAGCTACTCATATAAGCGACGAAGAAAAAGAGCATACCGAGCAAAGCAATTATACCGCCTTCACTTACCCAATATAAAACTTCGTTGTGGGGGTGTGACAATTTTAATAAAGGTTGGTTTATGTCAGGGGATTGTCGTTTTAATTGATTATTGAAATCTAAATAACTACGTTCGAAGGCTCCATAGCCACTTCCGAAAATAGGCTTATCTAATATTAACCTTGTTGTTATGGAGTAAATATCGGATCTAGCTGTAATATTAGTGCCTTTTCGTTCGGCTAAATTACTTGGTTTATCAATTACACTTACTTGGGATGATATAAGGGCAGCCAATATAATGAAGAATAACTTCAATAACTGTCTTCTGTTTTTTGTAAAAAGATAAGGTGTTAATAACAGAATGACACTAATAAGTGTTAAATATCCTGTTCGAGATAAAAGAGGAATAATTAAAAAACTTGAGCAGAACAAAGTGAAATAGATTAGACAATACTTTAAACGGTTAAAATATAAATATTTACTTTCTCTTCCTAAATATAAACATAATGCTATACCCGTAGTCATAAAACTTGCCATTACATTCCGTTGTAAAAAACTTCCATGAGGTTTACTAATGCCTGGTCTATAACCTCCCCAATCACCTGTTTCTAAAATAAAATATTGTACTAAGCCAAAACTTGCTTGTAGAGCAACAGCGATTAAGATCCACCATAAAATTTGTTGTGGGTTATCGTTTAATTCATCAAATTGATATAAACAGAAAAGGAGTAATAAACCACCGGCTAAACCAAGCAAGCGTGGAATAGCGTGATCACTGAACTCACTGCTATAAAACATCGGTACGCATAAACATAAAAAGCCTAACAAGCTATAAAGTTGCAACTTGCTTGTAACCACTTTTCTTTTAAGTGTAATCTGCCATAGGCCTAATGAAATAAGGATTGTAGCGATTAACCAGCCAAATACATTGAAGGATAAATATAAGCCTGCCCCACCGGGTGTTTCCAGCACAATATGCATAGCAAAACAAAAATATAAAATAAGAAAAAATCGGAAATAGGGGAATAGCGTCACGTAAATTTAAATAACAGAGAAATAGTAAACAAAGAGTAAAGTGCTTCATCCATATTTACAATATTTTATCGGCTAATTGTTAGTCATTTAGAAGATATATTTTTATCAAAAAATACGATATGCTGTTAAATATTAATGAGATGGAATTTTAACCAAAGTGAAAGTATTAATGGATACTACAATGACATTAAAACAGACAAGAAAAAATACTCGAGGTTTTACGCTTATTGAGTTAATCGTCGTTATTGTAATTTTAGGTATTCTTGCAGCCACGGTAGTTCCAAAGTATGTCGATTTAACGGCTGAAGCTCATACTGCAACATTGGAAGCTGTCAAAGGTTCATTAGAAGGTGCCTCGGCGCTTGTTTATAGTAAATCCATTATTTCGGGCAACCAGAAGGATAGCTCTGCTACAATTATTTTAAATGATGGAGATCCTCTTACAATTGCCTTTGGTTACCCAGTAGTTCCAAGATCCCCAGAGGATTATTGGCGCCGGTTGATTAATTTAGGTGATGACTTTGTGATAAGTGCTAATAACACGGGGGCAATATTAACTATTTATCCTGCAAGTATGGATGAACCTGATAGTTTAACCTCACCTTGCCTTGTCACTTTTAAAGGGGCTGTTAGTGAAGACGTCGCACCTGAAATTAACATATTTGAGTGTATTTAATTTATTTCGAAACAACTTTGAGAAATGATCACTTGAAAATAAATAGACTTATTACCGGTCATCAAATGAGACTAGATCAAAAAGGCTTTACAACAATCGAACTAGTTGTTGTCATCATACTTATTGGTATTCTCGCTGCGACTGTTATCCCTAAAATGCAATCGTCGGGAGGCTATGAAGTAATAATCTATCAAGATGAAACAGTCACTAAACTTCGTAGTATTCAATTACGAGCCATGCAAAACACCTCTGGTAGCGAATGTCATGATGTATTAGTTACTGGCGATAAGCTGGGTATTCCAGATGATAGCTGCACAACTTTTGTTGATAATGATTCAAACAGTACCACGATAGTTAAAATTATTGATCATGAAGTTGAGTTTGAGTATGCAGGTGGCTCAACAGCATTTACTTTTGACCATTTAGGTCGCCCCGTTGATTGTTCTTCTCCTTGCGAAATTAGTATTGTTGGCAAAGAGCAAACCCTTATTGTTGCCATTAACGATCAAGGTTATATTTATGCTGCCAATTGATTTAACAAAACATAAAAAAACAACTAAACAAGCGGGTTTCACATTAATTGAAATTATTGTCGGCATTGTCGTTTTATCTATTGCCTATGCTTTGTTGACGAGTTTGATTTACCCTCTAGCTAGTCAAAGTGCTGCTCAAATACATCAAATCAGAGCTGCGGAATTAGGCCAGTCAATGGTCAATGAAATTTTAGGCAAGGCCTTTGATGAAAATTCTGATATGTCTGGAGGTGAGGATCGGTGTGGAGAAATTTCTGCCGATCTATGCACTGTATCAGCGAATTTAGGTGCTGACGGTAGTGAAGAACGCGGCGATTATAATGATGTCGATGATTACAATGCAATTAATTTCACCGATGACGAAATACTCAATTCTCAAGGAAATAGCATTTCTGATGTTTATGTGGGATTTTCTATGAATGTTACTGTGATTTATGACAGTAACTATAGTGGTGAATATGATGCAGGTGTTGATGATGAAAAAACAGCAAAGTTAATTACTATTACTGTGCGAAGCCCACAAGATGATGATTATATTTTTTCGGTATATAGGGTGAACTTCTAATGATTTCTAACTTTCGTCAGTTATATAATCCTAAAAAAGAATCTCCTCATAGAGAGTATTCAAAAAGTATGAGTTCTAACGTTTCTCATCTTAAAATGTCTAATTGTAAAGTGATAAAATCAAAGGGCTTTACATTAATTGAGTTTATAGTTGCTATGGTCATATTGGGTATACTCGCGGTAGGCATAAGTAGCTTTTTACAATTTGGCAGTCGAATGTACGCTGATGTATCAGCACGCGATCAAATATTATCATCTGCCCGTTTTGCGATTGAAAGGCTCAACAGAGAACTTAGAGGAGCTTTACCTAATAGCGCACGGATAACTACCAATGCATGCTTAGAGTTTATGCCGATTCAATCAAGCGCTATCTATGTAGATATTCCAGTCTCACCTGATGTAGCAAGTGATGAAGTGACGATTGTGCCTGCGTCGACCACGGTTAGCATTACCGATGTAGTAAGCTATAATGCAATTGTCTACCCTATTACTTCAGATGATGTTTACGTTGAATCGAATCAGAAATTTTACCCTATAGATACTGCTGTTTATTCTGCAGACGAAGCTAATGACCCACATAGGTTATTTTTGGAGGCAGATGTGCTTTTTGCTGAAGAATCAACAACCAGCAGAGTTTACTTTATTGATAATTCAGTGATGTATTGTATCGAAGGCAGCGATGACAATAATAGTTTGATCCGATACGACGTGACTAGTCATACTATCACCGGTGATCCTGACGACTTAAGCAACAGGGCTGTAATGGCAGAATATCTGAAAGATGATTCTGCATTTAGTACGATTGGTGCAAATTTGCAACGAAATTCAATTGTTTCCAT
>CAJWBY010000012.1 GCA_913020705.1 uncultured Colwellia sp. | reverse complement strand
CAACTCGTAATTATTAACTCGCCGCTCGAAACTTTGTTTATTGCCTTTTTTTAACTTCTTCACTTAACTTAGCGATAAAGTCATCAACAGACATTTTTCCTAAATCTTCACCACTTCGAGTTCTGATAGCAATTTCGCCAGCTTCCATTTCTTTGTCACCGACAACTAAAAGGTAAGGAACTCTCTTTAAAGTGTGCTCGCGGATTTTAAAGCCTATTTTCTCATTTCTCAAGTCTAACTTTGCTCTAAATCCATTTTCTTTTAATTTTTTAACAACTTTTTCACAATATTCACCCTGTTTGTCGGTAATATTCATTACGACGACCTGATTCGGTGATAACCATGTAGGTAATTTACCTGCATACTCTTCAATTAGAATACCGATAAAACGCTCAAGTGAACCAAGAATTGCTCTATGGATCATCACTGGCTCATGACGTTCTCCATCTTCGCCTACATAACTTGCTCCTAAACGACCAGGCATTGAGAAATCTAACTGAATTGTGCCACACTGCCACGCACGACCTAGACAGTCATGTAATGTGAATTCAATTTTAGGTCCATAGAACGCGCCTTCGCCTGGTTGGTATTCAAATTTGATTCCTTTGTCTTCCAACGCCAGTGCAAGAGCTTGCTCTGCCTTATCCCATATTTCTTCTGAACCAACACGGTTTTCTGGACGCGTAGATAACTTAATATCAATATCTTCAAAACCAAACGTTTTATAAGTATCGAATACCATTTCAATACAAGCGGCAACTTCCTGCTGTATTTGCTCTTCAGTACAGAATACGTGGGCGTCATCTTGCGTAAATGAACGTACGCGCATTAAACCATGTAGCGAACCTGACGGTTCGTTGCGGTGAACCAAACCAAATTCGGCCATGCGGTATGGCAAATCACGGTAAGATTTTAGACCTTGATTGAAAATTTGAAGATGACCTGGACAGTTCATCGGTTTAACTGCATAAGTACGTTTTTCCGACTCTGTTGAAAATATCATGTCACCGTACTTGTCCCAGTGTCCTGACTTCTCCCACATGCCAACATCCAAAATCAAGGGTGCTCGAACTTCTTCATAATCATACTTGACTAATTGCGAGCGCACGTAATCTTCTAACGTCTTATAAATAGTCCAACCATCGTTATGCCAAAACACCATACCAGGCGCTTCTTCTTGCCAATGGAATAAATCTAATGTTTTACCAATTTTACGGTGATCACGTTTTTCAGCTTCAGCTAAACGAACGATATATGCTTTTAATTGTTTCTTGTCAGCCCATGCTGTGCCGTAAATACGTTGCAACATTTTGTTGTCTGAATTGCCCCGCCAATATGCACCAGCTACTTTCATTAATTTAAACTGATGACAATGACGCATACTAGGTACGTGTGGACCGCGACACATATCAATGTATTCTTGATGATGATATAAAGCCGGTGTATCTGTTTTCTCGATGTTTTCATCAAGAATTTGTAATTTATAAGTTTCGCCGCGTTCAGTAAACGCATCGTACGCGTCTTGCCAAGTACCTGTTTTCTTAACAACTTCATATCCCGTACGAGCAAGTTCTGTCATACGTTTTTCAATTTTTGTTAAATCATCTTCAGTAATTGATTCTTCAAGATCAATATCGTAATAAAAACCGTTCTCAATCGTTGGGCCAATTGCCATTTTAACATCAGGGTATAATTGCTTAATAGCATGCCCCAATAAATGCGCACAAGAGTGACGAATTATCTCAAGACCTTCGCTGTCTTTATTGGTGATAAGTTGCAAAGAGGCGTCTTGGGTAATTAATTCACAGGCATCAACAAGGTTTCCATCAATACGTCCAGCGATAGTTGCTTTAGCAAGACCAGGACCAATATCTAATGCTACATCCATTATAGATACAGCATTATCGAATGAGCGTTGAGAACCGTCAGGGAGAGTAATAACAGGCATTAATTTTCCTTTATTTCAGTGGCGGCGCACACGAAGCGTCGCTTGATTTTATTTTCAATGATTATAACTATTTCTTTTGAGAAATATTTTAGGTCGCAAATATAGGGGAATTCCCCTGTATTTGCAACATGTAGCACTGTTTTATCTTTTAATTATCTTTATTTTTCAGTGACCATAGCAAGTGCGATAGCTTCTGCTACTTTAATACCGTCAATTCCTGCTGATAATATTCCACCTGCGTAACCGGCTCCTTCTCCTGCAGGATAAAGCCCTTCTACATTAAGACTTTGCATTGTTTCTCTATCACGCGTTATTTGAATAGGAGATGAGGTTCTTGTTTCAACGGCCGTTAATGTTGCATCGTTCATTGAAAAACCTTTAATTTTACGCTCAAAAGCCGGCAAAGCTTCACGAATGGCTTCAATCGCATAATCAGGTAAAGTTTCACTTAAATCACAATATTTAACACCTGGCTTATATGAAGGGGTAACTTCGCCATGTTCACCACTTTTACGGCCAGCAAGAAAGTCTCCAACCAATTGGACAGGAGCATCGTAATTTTCGCCACCTAATTTAAAAGCAGTTTCTTCTAAACGTCTTTGAAACTCAATGCCTGACAATACATCTGAAGCGTCGTCTTTATTCGCAAAGTCTGAAGGTTCTATACCAACAACAATAGCACTATTAGCATTACGTTCATGACGTGAATACTGACTCATGCCATTTGTTACTAAGCGCCCTTCTTCTGACGCCGCTGCAACAACAGTCCCTCCCGGACACATACAAAAACTGTAAACACTACGACCACTTTTACAATGATGAACAAGCTTATAGTCTGCTGCACCTAAAATTGGATTTCCAGCATTGTCACCAAAGCGAGCGTCGTCAATAACTGATTGTTCGTGCTCAATACGAAACCCAACAGAAAATGGTTTAGCTTTTACTGATACTTTATTTTTAATCAACATTTCAAACGTATCGCGCGCACTGTGACCAATAGCTAGCGCAACATAATTTGTGTCTATACGTTCACCACTGGCAAGTGTTAATCCTGTGATTCGTTTACTTCCTTCTGCGCCTTGGCTTTCATCAAAATGAAACTCATCAACACGTTGCCCGAAACGAATTTCACCACCAAGTTCAATAATTTTAGCGCGCATTTGCTCTATCATGGTTACAAGTTTAAATGTACCAATATGAGGTTTACTGACAAATAAAATTTCTTCAGGTGCACCCGCATCAACAAATTCATGCAATACTTTACGGCTGTAATGCTTTTTATCTTTAACTTGACTATACAATTTTCCGTCAGAAAATGTACCTGCGCCACCTTCACCAAATTGCACATTTGATTCAGTGTTGAGAATTTTTTTGCGCCAAAAACCAAAAGTATCTTTTGTACGTTGACGTACTTCTTGACCTCGTTCTAAAATTATTGGTTTGAATCCCATTTGAGCAAGTACTAAACCGATAAATAAACCACATGGCCCAAAGCCGATAACAACTGGTCGCTGAGTTAAAACTTCTGTTGCTTGAGCAACAAATTTATAGCTCATATCAGGGCTAGGTTTTACTTGTTCATCTTTGGCAAACCTTTCGAGCAATTCTTCGTTAATGCTAGTATTTACATCAAGTGTGTAAATTAATGTTATTTTTGCTTTTTTACGTGCGTCATATCCACGCTTATGTACCGTAAAGTCAACGAGTTGATCTTCACGAATTGATAATTTTTCAAGAACAGCCTTTTTAATATGGTCTTCTTCATGATCAAGCGGTAATTGGATATTTGTTAAACGCAACATATTATGGCGGTTCCGAAAAGCAGAAATGAAATTTTGGGCATTTTACCTGAACATACCGCTCAGTTAAATCAACAATTGAAATTATTACTAAGCTAGGTATGATCCACTCAAAATATTCATTTCATCCAAATTCAAAAAGTAGAGTTACTAATGGCGTTTGTAGTCACCGACAATTGTATAAAATGCAAATACACTGATTGTGTAGCTGTATGTCCTGCTGATGCTTTTTTTGAAGGTCCTAATTTTTTAGTGATCAGCCCAGATGACTGTATAGATTGTGATTTATGCCCTGTTGAGTGCCCTGCAGGGGCGATATTCCAAGAAGATGAAGTTCCTGAAGATCAAAAAGAATTTATTGAGCTTAATGCTGAATTAGCAAAAGTATGGCCAAGAATAACGGAAGTAATTGCAGCTCCTGGTGATGCGAAAGAATGGGATGGCATACCTAATAAAATATCTCACTTAATTATTGATAACAGTTAGCCCCTTAAAATAACCCTTTTTTCAATTATTAACTATACTCGTAAAATAGAGTCAATAATTGATTGGTGCGTTATGTGGCAATGTATTGAACACGCAATTAAAGCAGAAACGGGTAATAGATTCGCTATTCAGAAAAAGCGCATTATTGCAGCGAATAACACAAACTTAGCTTATCAGGTGAGTAATTATCAACATAATTACTTTGTCAAAATAAAAGATAAAAGTCACTTCAATCATTTTGAATCAGAAGCTTACGCCCTTGACCAAATTCGCTCTTTAAAACAAGTAACTTGTCCGGAAGTTATTGCAACAGGGACAACCTTAGATAAAAGTTTCATCGTGTTAAGTTATATCCCTTTCTCTCAAGCAACAAGCGAAAGCTGGTACCATTTAGGTGCTCAATTGGCGATGATGCATAAGAGCTCATCTCATGGACAATTTGGCTGGCAACACGATAATTATATTGGAGATACCCTTCAGCCCAATAATTGGCGTAGCAATTGGAAAACATTTTTTGCTGAACAACGTGTCGCATGGCAGCTACAATTACTTAGCGAAAAATCCATAAAACTAGGCAACATTGATCATATCACCGATATTTGTCACGATGCTTTAAACCACCACGAAGTAAAACCCTCCCTTGTTCATGGTGACTTATGGTTAGGAAACTTAGGTTTCACTGATTCATCATCAGTAATATATGATCCTGCTTGTTATTATGGTGATCGCGAAGTTGATATAGCCATGACTGAACTATTCGGTCAATTACCTTATGATTTTTATCTTGGCTACCAAAATATTTTTCCACTTGATGAGGGCTACGAACAACGAAAACTAATTTATAATTTTTATCATATACTTAATCACGCCAACTTATTTGGCGGTGTTTATATTGATCAATCAAGAGCATTGTTGTCCCGAATTTTGTCTTTACATTAATGGTAAAAAAATATCGATTAAGCACAATAAGTTAACTGATTTTTACAATTTTATCGCTTAATTAGTTAGCACTTTGCAAAAAAATGCACATACTTTAACTATTCATTAATCAAAGTTTCTAGGAGAATGTATGTCTCAAGAATCAACTTTGCAGCAAATCAAAAACATGCGTATCAGTTGTCCACACTGTGGTCATCATTTACATTTGAACTTGGATGCTTCAGCAGGCGATCAAGACTACTACGAGGAATGCCCTTCTTGTTGCAAAGATATTCATTTGAATATGCACATTGACGAATATTACCAAAAAATTCAACTCTCCATTGACAGTGATGACGAGCAAGTATTCTAACCACAAAGATTCACAATCCATAAAACCTACTTCTTTATTATAAAGTGTAAATTGACAAGAGAAATCATTGCACAACTGCTTTAAACCTATATCATTCTTATATTGATCATTTTTATTCTTAAAATGATGATTTTATAAGTACCTTTCCCCAATGAATATTAGTAATTTTAAAATAAACACCAAAAGCCTAATGAAATTGGCATACCCTATTTTGATCGCCCAACTAGTGCAAAATTTAATGGGTTTTGCCGATACAGTAATGGCAGGTCGAGTTAGTGCTACAGATATGGCAGCGGTAGCGGTTGCAAGTAGCGTTTGGCTGCCATTAATATTGACCATTTATGGCTTAGTGATGGCACTTGCCGCGATAGTATCGCAACTTGCAGGAGCAAAAAAATTCCATGATATTGCCAAAGCTACTTATCAAACTGCATGGATTGCATTAAGTTTAGGGATTTTGTTAATCGCTTTATATTATTTGATAACACCTTTAATCATTGAAAAAATTCCATTAGAAACACAATTAAAGCAATTATTATTCGACTACTTGGGTTACATCGTTTGGGGCGGCCCTGGATTTTGCTTATATCTAGTTTTAAGAAACTACTCTGAAGGGTTATCGCATACCAAGCCAACAATGATTATAAGCATTATAGGTTTGTTAATTAATATTCCAGCAAACTATATTTTTATCTACGGTGAATTTGGCATGCCAGCCCTTGGCGGCGCAGGTTGTGGTATTGCTACCGCAATAGTTTATTGGGTAATGTTCATCTCAATGTTTATTTATTGCTATGTTTCAAAAAAATTGAAAAATGCGCCATTGTTCGAGCGCTTTTACTGGCCAGATTGGCAAGGAATAAAAGAGATTCTTGCCATTGGCTTTCCTATTTCAATGTCATTACTGTTTGAAGTAAGTCTATTTGCTGCTGTCGCCATTATTTTAGTGCCCTTTGGTGCTGAAGTTGTCGCAAGCCATCAAATAGCGATTAATTTTTCAGGCTTAGTCTTTATGGTGCCATTAAGTTTAGCAATGGCAGTAACCATTCAAGTCGGATTTGCAATTGGCAATAATGATTTGGCTAAAGCAAAAGAAATATGCCATTACTCACTGATATTGTCATTGTTGATAGCAATGGGAACTGCGCTCTTTACAATTGTTTTTAGGTATCAAATTGCAGAGATGTATACCATAGACACGAAAGTGGTTGAATTAGCCGCGAGTTTAATGTTTTTAGCTTCTTTATTTCAGTTTTCTGATGCAATACAAGTTATTTCTGCCGGTGCGTTACGTGGGTATAAAGATACCAAATCAATTTTATATATTACTTTTTTCTCATATTGGATAATTGGATTGAGTTTCGGCCTGATTTTAGGGTTAACAGACTGGATAGTTGACCCTATCGGCCCTTATGGTTTCTGGATAGGTTTTATTTTAGGTTTAACAGCAGCTGCAGTTTTATTAGCATGGAGATTGAAAATCATACAAAAAAGAATCGAACTGGCGCATTAATAAGCAAACAGTCATTAATTAAATTGAAAAGAACAAAACAGCTTGCAACTAAGATTTCATATAGCTAATATAGCCGCCGTTAGTTAATTTACTAGCACCGCTCGCTTAGCTCAGTTGGTTAGAGTACTTGCATGACATGCAAGGTGTCACAGGTTCGAGTCCCGTAGCGAGCACCATATTTTAGAACCCCAGCTTTTTAGCTGGGGTTTTTTCGTTATAAACAGTAAGTTATGGTAATGTAAGCCAAATTCACCTGTTTAAATACCTATTTTGTATCTGCTTTATTCCTACAAGTGGTACAAAAAGGTGGTACAAAGTGGTCGCAATGGCAAAACCTTCAAAAGATAGACATGGTACTTACAAAATACGTAAAGTTGTCCCTGTTCACCTACGTTATATTATTCAAAAGACAGAATTAAAGCGTTCATTATTTACTAAATCTCCTAATGAAGCCAAATTAAAAGCACCAGCAGTACTTGCAGAATTTGATGCTGTTATCGAAAAAGCACGAATGCTGCACGATTCAGAATCTAAAATAACCGATGGTGTTATTCAGGCCTTAGTTTTCAATTGGCAAGCCAAAAAGGCAACTGAGCTCAAGACTAGTTCTAGCAATCCATTTATACACAATATCGGTGACTGTATTGAAATAAACAGTGATGCTGTCACCCTACCACTTGATGATATTGATAATGTATTTAACCGCTGTAAATCTAAGTTTGACGATTACGGAAAGCCAAAAGATAGTTACTGCCGTACGCCAAAAGAATGTAGAGCTGCTTTTCAGTGCAAAGCTGGTAATGGTGTTAAAAAGATAGATAAGGCTATAGAACAGCTTAGGTTGTCTTTCGGTAATGAATTAGAGGCTGAGTTATTAGGTCAAGAGTTAGTGCTGACTAGTGATAGCTTAAGCTACCGTAAATTACTTGTTGAGTTTGCTAAAAGCTATTTAAAGGTTAGTGATGTTGCTTTCAAAAAAACGTCTGTTGAGTTAAGTCTCAAACATTTAGGTGAAGGTATTGTTCCTGGCGTAACGGGTGATAATGAGCATACGGTTGAAAGTTTGTTTACAGAATACTGTAGCGCTAAAAGACGAAGAGACCCTGACGCAGCAGAAGCACTGATAAAAGATTATTCGACAAGTATAAATAAATTTATAAAATACTCCCCTAACCACCTTATATCCAATCTTACGAAGCGTGACATAGCTGGTTTCAGAACCATTTTGGAACAATTACCAAGTACGCAAAAGAAGGATATTAAGTCACTATCATTAACAGGGCAAATCGAACTAGCAGATAAAAACAACTTACCCCGCTTATCCCCTTTAACGGTTAAAAATCAGATGATGGCATTATCTGGCTTGTGCACATTTGCTAAAGACGAAGGCTTAATTGATGTTAACCCTGTCGAAGGAACGACTAGAAATTTATCAGGTAAAATTGATAATAGCGCGAGTGCAGCAAAGGATTATCGACGTGAAGAAATTCTCGCTATTTTCAGTTCGAAATTGTTCACTGAGCATTACGGTCCCAAAAAAGCTGATTATGGGCGAGCTCACTATTGGCTTCCGTTACTCCTTTATTATACGGGTGCAAGAGCGGAAGAAATTGCTCAACTTGATGTTGCTGATGTTTATTTAGATGAAGAGTATCCATACCTTAGATTGACGAACGAAGGTGATGACCAATCAATTAAAACTGGCGTTAGTCGTCAAGTAACAATCCACTCTCATTTACTAGAGCTTGGCATTACTGATTACATATCTTCGTTGAATGGGCATAAAAAACTGTTCCCTAAACTTAAAAGAAACAACGAAGGAAAATATAATGTACAGGTCAGCAAATGGTTTGGTAATTATTTGAAAAATGACCTTGGTATAAAACGAAATGGTATAAAACCATTTCATTCATTTAGACATCATTTTATGTCTCATTTGAGACTCAATAACATCAGACCAGATATTCAAAATAATATTACTGGGCATAGTCAGACGAGTGCAGGTACTGGCGCTATATATGGCAGCTATAGCCTTGAACAAATGAGTGAAGTTATAAATACGTTACCAAGATGCTTTTAGAATTAATGGTAAACCAATACCGGTGAAGAACCAAAAGCAAAAACCAGATCTAGAACTAACTAGTTAAAACTCTAAATTACAACGATAGTAAAAGCTTTAGATATAAAGGCTCCCGACATGAATAATTTAGAGTTTGAACTTCTTAATGGGTATTTAGAACAATTATCATTTAAAACCCAAAACACTATCAATGAATTGCAGTTAGTTAAGCGACATATCGATGGGTTTAAATCCCAACTAAAAAAACGAGGTATATCAGAACAAACCATAGCAAATATTCCTGAACAAAAAATGAGTATTGAACAAACTCAAACACGTGATAAGCAAGCTAGCGATTTAATTAGAATCAAAGAAGTTATGAGCATGACAGGGCTATCGAGATCTTCGATATACACTTATAAAAACAAAGGTGAATTTCCAAGCCCGATACAGTTATCTTCTCGTTCTGTAGCATGGGTTAGAGTTGATGTTGAACAATGGGTTTTAGATAAGATAAACAATAGATAAGTTATTTACACTTCAATATTTGATAGTGAAACTTATTTCGATAGCATTCTAAAAATAGCGACATGCCTCCATTTGAGTCACCCTTTTATAAATAGCTACTCAAACCAGAGATTAATAGAATTACATCACATTTATAAAAGCGTGATTTACAAGTAACAGTTAACTAAGCAGTTTCCCGAAACATGCATGTAAAGAGCCTACCAGTGTTCATCTTTCTAAGGTCACTAGCTGCCACAAAGCAGAAGTTAGCAAGTGAGGACTAAATGTTGTTTCGGATTAGGTTTTGTATCGATAATGTTTATATATCCAAAAAAGAGCTTTATACCGAGTCTGGTTCATGTTTTTGTTATGGCTTTTCGCAGTATTTTTGTATGCGTTCATTTGCATATTCAGCACCTAACTCACTGGCATTTTTCCAATATTTACATGCCTCATTTTTTTTGTTTAAATTAAGGTAAGTATTCCCTTTATTGAAATAGGCTTTTCTGAGGTCATCTTCATTAGAATGTTTATTACTTATTACAAGATCATAATCTTGAATGGCACCTTCATAGTCTTCATTTTCATCTTTCAAGCTACCTCGATTCAACAATGCACTAATAAAATTTGGTGCTATTTCTATTGCCTCATCATAGTCTTTAAGTGCAGATTTCCAAGTGTAAAGTTCATTTTTCACAATTGCTCTAGAGTAATAGGAATTCACCTCTTTCCCATTAATTTCTATTACATTACTCCAATTAATAATAGCCCCACTAAGATCTCCAGCATTGTATCGCTCTATTCCTAAATCAAAATAGTAATCTTCTTTATCATTGCTAAAATCAGGCTGACTTTGCTCCTCAGGATCATATGGTGCCCCATAACCATCAAATTCGGAATCAAACTCGTATCCTCTTTTGTGCATATCTAAAACCCAGTACATTAAATTATCTGATGTAACTGGTATTTTATTGGTTAAACCTGATAATTCCCACAATTTGTCTTCTCGTTCAATAATAGACTCAAATGTGTATAAGTAATGTTCTTTGAGAAATACGTTCAAGGCTTCGATATTTTTCCTGTCATTCGAAATGAAGTGAAAATCGAATTTTAGTAGAGAGTTTTCTTTCAACCCACCTTTGATCATATTAGTAAATACTTCTTCAGCTGAGACTATCTGCCCTCCGAAATTATCTACAAAGTTGCTCCATGAAAAAAATGAATTATTCATTTGTTCTCCCATAACTATATTTGTATTCAAACTTACAAATAAAACCATCAGTAAATTAGCTATTTTATTTTTCATAATAATGATTATAACTTTAAGAAAACATGAGGTATTATTTTTCCCATATCGAATAACGACAAAGTATCATTTTTAATTGTATATGTGGAGTTTATCCAAAAGAAACTTTTTAACATGAGAAAATGTATCTCAAAACTCTTTATAATTAAGATCAGGAATGCGCACATTTTTTTCATTTTGTTAGCGTTACGCTATCGTCAATAAATGCGACATTCGAGACATTAGCAATTAACCTGTAATATTGATTCGAATTATATTTTGTATTAACGAGAAATAGGCTCATATGTGTTATATGCCTGTTGACCAAAAATCAAAGTCATCTCTTTTCTTTGGTTTCGGACAGTGGATAACAGAGTGGATAGTCACATTATCATTAATTTCCATTTCAAAACGATCTGATGACATATTAGCGTGAAGTACACTAACATCAGTATTATTCTGCTGATTAAACCTATGGACGATTAAGTGAGCTTCGCTAACTTTTTCAGAACTACGCATTCCCAAAATGACAAACTTTAAAGCTGCAGGATTAAATTTATGTACAGGCTCGTTACTTGGAATATAAAAACGGAATTCTTCTTCATAAGCCCAAGCTTGGGACTTTGTGAGAATTATATTTTCTAGATAACGTTCTACTTCGTTAGTTTTAGTTATTCCAAACTCCAAATGCAATTTAGGTAAATTTGAAGAATATACGACTTCACCAGAAGTATAGTGTTCATCAAATACTGTCTTATCAAAGCAATAACATACACCTTTGTGCTTGTCTGCATAATGCGCCCACATAAGAGGCTCAACTGGAGAACGACTAAAGCAAGTTACTCTTTGAGAGCTAAAGTAGCTTATTATCCAGTCTTTCATCCGTTTATAAGAACCCCAAGCACTTGGTTCATGATTTTTCGTAACATCAGGTGCCATGAAGTTTGAACGCATCTCTGTATCTTCCATATGTAAAAACGTAGAAAACTCACTTTCAAATGGATCGTTGTAATCAGATAGTTTTGAAAAGCCTAGCGTCGTATCAGCTAATGTACGTGATAAATCAGACAAGCTGCCGTATTTGAAGATATCATCTTTATCGAACTTTTTGGGTATCACAATTGCTCCTTAAATTTGATTGGCATATAACAGCTTATTGCAAAGCACAACCTCTTGTTGAAACATTAAATTTTTCGTTTTCTCATGGTGTTTGAGTAAATAGAATATAGATAATAACGCTAAGAATCAAACCATTAGTATAATGAAAACATAAAGAGAATAGTTTGCTTTGTTTCATACTATTAGAACTTATACATTAGAAAAAATATAACAAATAACTTTTAGCTAACGTCAGCACTGCGCACCAAGTTAACATTAACTCACCTGAGAGTTTTACCGCACAGGTGAGCTTAATAACATCAATCAAAGCTAACGCTGACAGTAAAGATATCCATTTCGAAGTAACTGAGGAAATTCGATAAGAACAACTCAATTAACTCGCGCGCACTACTCCCCTGCAAACAACCACTGTACAAAGTGTAAATCTGCCCAGTAAGAAAACACACGTCGATATCTTTCACCAGCTCAGGGTATGCACCTTGATAACTAAAGTCAGTGATGTATTCGAAGGTCCACAGGTTTTCACTATTAACAACGCGCACTTCGACCGGATGAAAGCCACCAAGCTCAGCCGAGTAATCATCGTCTTGAAAGTTAAAGGTAATACCATTAATACCTGGTTCAGCATTATCGATATTAGTTAGTTCACCATTCAGTATGGCGGTTAACTGTTCCGGCACAGTAAAGCCCTGGCTCTTATTAAAGGTCAGTTTCATGTTGATTCCTAATGTGTAGTTATGGTTTTAGATGTGGTTTACAGTAGGCCCGTTTCAGCGAACGACAATGGCTCTTTGGCAATGATGATGTGATCTAGAACGTTGATATCAATCAGCGCCAGTGCCTTTTTAATGCGTTCAGTTATTTGTTTGTCAGCAAGTGAAGCCTCACTTAAGCCAGAAGGATGATTATGTGCCAATACGACAGCAGCAGCGTTTAACGTTAATGCTAACTTAACGATTTCCCGTGGATAAACGGCAGCAGCATTGATGGTGCCAAAGAACATTTCTTTGTATTCGATTAGCCCATGTTGACTGTCCATGAACAGCACTGCGAACACTTCTTTTTCATATACGCCGAGCTTACATTTCAAATAATCTTTCGTTGTTTGCGAGCAAGTGAACTTGGCACCAACTGTATATTTAGCGTCAATCAGTTCAATCGCCTTTTCTAGTACTTGCTCAGCCGTTAACGGTTCAGTCGTTACGTACTTCATGACCCTTCTCCTATTCATCCAGTTTTAGTTTTAAGTAACTAAGCGCTTGTGTGATTAACCAACTGATACTGGCAAACACACTAGCAACTTGAGCGACCATTTCGGCTACACCAATCACTTTAGGCGAGACGCAATCGAGCATCGTTCTAATAAATGCGAGTAATTTCATAAGTATTCCTTTTAAATACCTGAAAGCTGGCCTAGCCTTCAGGTTCATTAATTAAGCTGCGTTCGCTACGGTTGAATCATTACTGGTAAATAAACCTTTAATCCAGCTAACAGCGCTTAGAGTGCTCTTGATAACAGCGTCTTTAATCTCAACCGCATTACTCAGCATTGTCATGCCAAGTGATTGTGCGCCGGTGATTGCACCACTACTCTTCAATGCTGCTAAGGCAAGAAACATTCCTGAATGTGCTCTAGCCAAATACGCGATAGCTACCGTCACTATTGTCGCGCCAATGGCTTTCACCTTGCCGATATTGCCAGACAGGAACGACTTTATACGGTTATATGTTGAGACAACTTTTTCAACGATAATAAAGCGGATAGTTTTACGTTCAGTTTTCGGTGTGCTGTTTTCTTGGTTACTTTGGTTACGGTTATTCATAATAGCTTCCTTGGTTTGGGTTAATTTATTAAGTTGGGATATTTCTTTATAAAACGGTACGGCGACCTCTGGTACTTCGCCAGCAACTTTTACTGCATCATCGAGTAAATCAATGAATCTACTGATGTCTTTTCGGTATAACTTTCTTAGCTCCTTAGTACTGTAGTGCTTGTTGTTAGTGTGAATGAAATCAATGATTTTGTTATAGTGCATCGGTTTGTTTATCATGGTTGTCCTCCTGTTTGAGTTCTTTGGCAACAGCAGCGATTGTCATACGGCTAGCGCCAGTGATTGACCTGATTTCTGTATAAGTGTGAGATGTATTGAGTAGTTTTTTAATCGATAACCACAGCGTTTGGTTTCGTCGTCGACCTTGGTACTTAGTTGGGTCAGCTGCTTTAGCCCTGGCGATACCTTCAAGTGTTCGTTTGCGGCGTAAGTCATAATCCTTTCTTGCAGTTGCCGCCAGGATATCAAGCAACATACCATTCACCGCTTTAAGTACAGCAGCAACGAAGTCATCACCACTGCCCTGCTCCTTTAACGCAATGTGACTTGTTGGTAAGTCTAATGCCACAACACTAACGCCCTTGGCTTCAATGATATTCTTTAGCTTTAACCAATCGTCATTCTTTAAGCGACTTATACGATCAACCGATTCAATCAATATGATATCGCCAGCAGTAACATCATTCAGTAAACGGTTAAGTTCAGGTCGGTCTAATGATGTACCAGTGAATTGTTCTAGGTAATAGTTTGATATTTGCTGGTTATGACTATTGGTGAACGTTATGATTTCGGCTTTAGCACGTAAGACGTCTTGCTCAATAGTACTGACGCGCAAATAGGCACGGATAAATCCCATAGGTAAATCTCCTGCGGTAAAGTTAGGGTCAATAATGTGGACTGGTAAAGTTTGGTTGGTGGTAGGTTCTAAAGTGTACCTAGGGGGTTAGTACAGCTATGGTATACCCTTTGTTTACTGATAATTTGGTTTATTGGTGTCGACTGCATTCGTAATGGCTTGTTGTAGTTTCAGTCAATGAAGAGTCTTGAGAGTTCAATAACTTTATTCTTACGGGCACGTCTGTTGCGTACGATGAGTAAACATGAGCTAGATAGACGCTTTATTTGGGCCCAAAACTTCTGGGCTTGTTATAATAAAACTAGGGGTTTTGGGCCCATTTTTGAAATGCTTATTGATTACATAACAAATGGACACACTGTAGAGGGTAGTTTGTAAATCAGGTATATTTCCCTACATGTTACTTATAACAATTTTATAAGTGATTGTTTACTGAAAGAGCGATTACCGATACCCAAAGATAACCTGTTATTGTACTTATCATCACCTTTATATTGTGCTGCCCTTTATCAGGTATATCGAACAGTATCTGCTACCAATGGTCCTTTGCGTTCGGTAAATTTGCAAATTTATGAACACCTGTAGATGAAGGACTGGACCATAAAGTGTGTAAGAAGCGTTGGTATTCTGCCTGAATCATATATTTCCCTATTTTGGCATTATCCACTTCAAATCTTGAGGTGGCTATCCTTATTAAATCACATTTAATACCGCTCTTTCTTGATCAGCTTTATCTTTTTGGCAACAAACCAAGCTAAACGCTAAAACTACCTCACCGCCTTGATAACAAAACAAAGGCGAGGAGTAGGTTTTTAAACATGAAGGGTTCCTTTTTCATACTGATAATAAACTTTTAATATCAAGGCCACTTTGAACAAGTTGCAAAGTATTCTTTTTCATCTTCAATTTTGTCGATTTCATCCCAAATTTTCCACTTAGAAAATACCCCCGAAGTATTTTCACAGACCTCATCTAATTCAGGTGCAAAATCTTGCCACTCTGTGGCCTTTTCAAACATTTGAAAGAAATAGAAGTTTTCATTTACTTTACAACTACTATAGGATTTTTTAATAAATGTTGAGCAATCTAGCTTCAGAGCTTTAAACATATTTACGGAAATCAGGTTCCCCCAATATATCCCTGGTAAATAACGCTTGTAATCCCTTCCAACCCAATTTTCAATAGTAGAAGGCCCTATATCCTTAACTAAACCATTTCTATAAAGCCTTTCTTCCCACATAGAAGCGTAAGCATAATCAATATCATATTTTGAAAACATACAAAGTACATCTTTTGCCTGCTCAAAAGCTTTCTTTTTGGTTATTTCGAAGAATATAGATGACTCATTACCTGAGTAGCTTACATCAATTTTACAAAATTCAGATTGTAAGAAAAATCCTAGAGAGTTATTGCTAATAAAAGCATTCCTTTTTTCTTCGTTTTCCCAATTATCATTTTCTCGATCAAAATCCCCTTCATTTTCACTAAAATAAACAGGTACAAAACCTTTAGGGAGGCTATTTAGCGTTCCCAAACAATCTTTAATAACATCTTCTTTTCCAAATATTTCAATAATCATCTAAAGTCCCAAGTAACTTTTATACATATAAATTATTATATTTTAATGAGTTCAAACATTTACTTGTCTAGCTTTTTCAACCTATTACTTTCTATTCTTCCCGAAACTCTTACCGTACCAGTAACTCCTTTTGAAGAGTTTTTGGGACCAAGATCTGATCTTCTAGTGATTGTAGATTTTCTTTGCATATTTTTCGATACTTTTGTATTTTTCCCCGTAACGACCATATGCTCTTTTCCTTCAGCTTTAGCGGCATCCCTCTGAATTCTCATCTGCTTAGTATCAGATACAGATTTTGTATCTTTTATATCGATAAAATGTGTATCTGTTTCAGCGTCATGTATAGAATTTCCTTCTGGTGAGCTAACTTTTCTTTTATTTTTATCTAACCCCATGTCATTAAGGACTCGATCTTCTGAATCTCTGCCTCTTTGTTGAGGAGATATGTTAGCTTTATTACTTTCAGCACCGATATCCGGCCCATTGCCTTTAATCGAATTATCAGCGCCATTGCCTTTACCGCTAATAACATTATCAAGTTTACTTGTAAGAGAAGATGGTGCTAACTTAGCAAGTTTAGTCCCTGTTGCTGTCATTACAGCATCAACTGCTAAGCTCTTACCAGCTCCCATTAATACATCAGATGTTGCTCTATTGCCGCTTGATATATCATTTATGGCATTACCAACTGTTTGACCTGCTTCCCACGAACCATATAAAGCTAAAGCACCACCGCCTATTTCGATAACTGCTGGAATCAAGAAGAATAAATACCCAGTAGGATCAGTACCTGCTAAGGGGTTATTCATACCGTAACTGTACGGGTTAATCGATTGACTGTTCCCAGGCGCTTGAATAAACGGATCAACACTCAAGAAACGACCAAGGTTATAATCATACACCCGCCCGTTCATATGAACGGAGAACCAGTATGATTAACACCTCAAATGCTAACAAAGCTTTTAAAGAACAAATGGTTATTAAAAACCAATTACCAGATATTAACCAATAAGTGGTATTACAGGCAAGGAAGTTGTGACCAATGAAGGTAAAGTACTAATCATTCAGCTTAATTAAAATAGCTTTTGATTTATATAGGTTTGTTCAAGAATGGATAATTAATCAGATAATCTATCTAAGTGCATCCCCATCCAAGACTTTTGCTTACCAACACGAAGCGCCTCAAAA
This sequence comes from uncultured Colwellia sp., assembly GCA_913020705.1. The sequence continues at coordinate 35,065 of CAJWBY010000012.1, read as the reverse complement.
CCTAGGGCTTCATATGTAGGTATTAATTTGTCATGAGCTAATTGCAGTGCAACATAATTAAGCTCAATTTGGTCATGAATCGTTTTCGCAATTTCAAGAATTTTACCGATTAAAATCGCTGAAGCTTTTACACCTGAATCATTATAATCAATGCTTCTGAACTCAGGTTTTACAAACAAATACTCAATAACTAAACAAGGCTTGTCGTTTAACTTATCCAGTGATAGAGAAAATATTCCTATATTATCATTTGCGTCATTTAAGACTTGGTAAATAGTATTACGGCCTTTAGCAGCCGACTTTAAAATGGAAGTTAGATATTGACGTTGATTATCGTCACTAGGGTTATATTGTCTGACGATACGAGCAGTTTGAGCTGGGCGAGATATTGTTGTTTTATCAACAACTCTTTCAAAGTTTAACATTAAGCAGCGCGTTGGCTCTTTTCGTTATCTCGCACATATTTCATCGCTTTTAATAGCAATGCTGAAGGTTTCGCATCTGCAATACGATCTAATTCTTTTTGAGTAAACTTAGGTAGCTTACCATTAAAGTAACTTTTGTTTTTAGCTGCTTTTGACATGTAACCTCCTTCGATTACTGATATGAACTTAAGATTATTATAACAATACTTACATCAATTTTGCACGAAATAAAACAACGCTATTTTAAAGTTAGTTCCTGCCTAGTAACGGATGGCTTCGCGGAATATATAAATTGGGATTACTCACCGCTGGATGGAACTTCTGATAATCCTCACTCATTTTCTTAACGGCAATATGAGTATACCCTTGAGTAGTTACAACGCTAGCATGACCTAGTATCTTTTGAGTCGTTAATAAATCAGCGCCATTATCAAGTAATGTTGTGGCTGTGGTATGACGATAGAGATTGCTAGCTCCGGGCTTTGATACTCCCGCTCTGCGTTTGTATTTATTCACTAGCGCTGTGATTTGACTGCCATTAAAAGGCAAACCACGGTTATCCAAAAACAGATAGTCGCCCGACATAAAGTTAACGAACTTAGGACGAATTTTGTCTTTGTAATAAAGTACGGCATCAAGTGCTTCTTTAGCGATAGGGACGATTCTGTCTTGACCACCTTTACCATTAGGCACAAACAGCAACAACGCTTCTTTGTTGATACCATTTATCTTTAATTTGGTGACATCACCACGCCTAAACCCACACGCAAAAAATGCTGCAAGTATCGCATTATCACGTAACCCTTTATCACCATGATAAGCCGTTTGATTGGCTATCGCGGCTACCTCATCTGATTGCAATATTACTTGGGTGATCGTTTTGTCTGCTTTGGGGGTTTTGACTTTATCAGACAAATTATCTTTTAAATATTCATTCTCATATAGATACAGACAAAGCATACGAACTGCGGTGATTTTATTACGTCTTGTTCTTTTGCATATTAAGCGCTTGGTTTGTGGGTTTCGATAACCGTGAAGGAACTTAATAAACGCCAAAATGCCTTCACGCGTTAAGTCTGAAACATTAAAGCCAACATGCACTAAATACCACCGCACAAACAATTGAAGGTTACAGCGTTTACCTTCAATTGTGCGCTGGCTTTGCTCCTCTAATTGGCAATACTCTAAGTATTGCTCCATTGCTTGGATTAATGGTAAGTGCGTGGACATGACATATCGTTATCTTGTTGAGAGCCGTTTAACTCTTTCATCAACATATTAAAGCGAAGTGATTTAGCCCAAATACTATTAACGCTTTCACCTGTAAACATATCAAGCTTGCTCACTTTAATGCCTACTTGCTGTAATTCTCTGCGAACATGGGCAAAGTATCTATCACCTACAGGTGTGCGTGAAAAAGCAATGGTGACTGCTTCAATACCATTTTCCAGCAGTTGATTTACATGCGCCTTGTCGAAATATTTAAAGTCCAACAACGCTATCGCGTTTTGAATCTGAGCTATATGCAAACTCATGACATCAAAAGGCGTTTCACACAAAATAGCTTCGCTGGTTGACGCTAATACCTGATGATTAAAGAAAAGTCCCTCAACATCAGCGTTAACTGTCCAATGCGTGTCACCACGAACTGCTAACGGGTAAGGTGCAATACGCTGACCAAAGCTAGCTACCAACTCGCCATTGTCATCAAATAACGGCACAAATATCATACCGCGATAGGATTCATGACCATTGCCTTTTACTAGCTGTAATCGCTGATAAAAGCCTCGTACCATGTCACCTTCTAGCGATTCACGCTCTGGTAATATTTCAGCCAATGTTCTATCTGAAAAACCCAATCGAAACTCATCTAAAACGCCAGAGTCATTAAGCCCTAAGCCTAGTGTTAAATATTTTTGTGCTTCCGGCTGTAATAGCAGTGACTTTTGATAATGTTCTAACAGCTTTTCAGACCAAACTTGCTCTGTCTCAGCGCTGACTAAGCTAGATGGACTAAAGCCTTGCCATGCTATATCAGTGGATGCTTGCATTGTTTAGCCCTCCATTTAGAAACTTCATCGATTTTGAATTTAGATGGATATGACTTAGGGCGAGAGAAAGACGCATATCAAAAATACGCCACTGCCATTCATCCCAAAGTGCAAAGTCACAAGGGTTAAACGGTAATAACACTTTGCACAACTTGATATTATGATGCTTAGCGAACTCAGCCATTTTGCTCAAATCAAACTGTGGTCCATTAACATCGCAGAAGTAAGCCAACGTATGAATGTTAAGTTGATTTAACGTAGCGAAGGTTTCTAAACAAACATCATTACCACGTTCAAAAAAGCCATAGTGATAGCCATGATTGTCCAGTTCAATTGCATCAAGAGGAGCTTCGCAGCGAAGCGCCACAGGCTCAATCTCTTGTCCTGCCACAGAAGTTATCACCATATCTTTGAACTTTAATGGTGTTGATTTAATCGACTCAATGAATGCAGGTGCATGTACACTGTTTAGCTGCTGCAATGATTCAGTTTGTGAAATTATCATAAAGTTATCCTTTTAGATTAATGAATTATTGACTCAGGAGGCTCTTTAAAAGGCCAGTAATGGGTCCTGTCCACCAAAGATTTTTTTATAATTTCAGGTAACTTTGATTGTTGAATATCTTTACGCCAATGATCAGCAGTCATATTAATCACAATGAGTAACGGCTTTTTACGCGCTTTTAAAAATAACGACAACAGTGAAACATCTTCAATAGGCTTGTCTTTAAGTAACCAATCATAGATCAATAACACATCTACTTTGTTAAGTTCCTTAGTTTTGGTGTCGAATTGCTTTGTGCCAAACGACACGCGTAAGTCTATAAGCAACTTATTAAGTGACATAGCAAACGTAGATGTCGCTTTATCCACAAACTCATTAGCAATGGCACTCGCAAACTTTAATTTCTCGTTACCGCGAATCCCAGTGACCACTTGATGGTCGCCTACACGCGCCCAAGTTTTCGCGACCAAGGCTTCCACTTCTGACTGCGCAATCTGAGGCTGTTCACTAAAATCAATATCCGATAACGCTGCACAAGGATATGGTATATTCGCTCCTTCACGGATCTTTTCCGCTTTTTCATTAGCTTTGTACTGTTCAACAAAATCAATGGCGTATACCAGTACTCCCTCAAGACTTAGTGATTCATAATCTGCCAGCGTTACAAGTGTTGATACTCCTTTCGCAAATGCAGTCATGCGATTGGCTCTATAGCGGTCTAAAACTTCCTGACTAATGGACATAATTATCTCCGTTGGTTGGGTTACTTGGTGCATTAAACTGATCTAGCAACGCTAGGCAGTCTGCTGTAATTATTGGGTTAGCTAAGTCACTTGAAATAGCCTCAGCAAGCGCTTCAATATCAAATTCATCATGGGAAACTAGATAGTCACAACAGCCAATAAAGAGTGATAGTTCACTCTCCTCATGCAACACTTGAATCCGTTTACAAGCCTTACGACCTTCATAATCAGGTGTTGAAACTCCGTTAAACTGCTCATCAACGAACTTCACAACAGATGGCGCAATATCTTTAGCCCAATTAACAAAGTGCGCTTGAGTTTCAACAAAGTATTTTTGATATTTCTTAGGCAAGTGGGTCGGGGTAATATCATGAATATCACCACGCTTAAGACGAGTGTGAACACATAGCGTTTTACTACCAGACATAACTTCAATCTCTTTTTTCCGAATGAGCAGCGTTACATAAGTAATTTCCTCGTCATAAGGGATTGGATAACGCACACCATCGACAACAAAATTCCATGTAGAAGGCGGCTTAATTTTCCGTACCATCTCTGGCATCACAAAGCCTTTTTCTGGTAGTACGCCTAATGCTGGTAATTCATCTCTTATAAACTTATCCATTCGAGATTCAATATCACCAGTTAAAATTCTACGATTTATCTTATCTTCGTACTTGGCTATTACCTCATTGATTTCTTCCAATGTTTTAAACTTCATTTTCTCTAAGTTAGGAAAAACTTCAGATGTAAATATTTTGACCGAAGCTTCTGCTAGTGCATTGAAGTTTGGCATTTTTTTTGGGATCGGGTTTACAATGAAATTAAAATGACGTTTAAATACCTGATATATTTTATTTAGCCTTAAGTCAGGTAACGGACTTGTCACTAATGAGGTTGTATTGTCATGGACAAGACGAATAGTTTTACCACCTGCCCAATATTGACTGTATTGGATAAAGCCTAGCCACTCACCTGTCGTTTGCGTTGCTGTCGCACGATATTTTAGAAAGTTAGAGTGTCCAAAACAGCCAACGATGAAATTAGCTTCCAATTCATCGTTCTCGCCATAGATCAGCTTAACACCCGCAAAATCTACAAAGAATACCTCTCCGGGGTGATAAATTTGTGAGAGCTTAAGTTGTTTACTGCCAGCCTTTTCTGAGTCTCGCAGCGCTTTGTAAAAACGAGAAGCTTTACCCGCTTTTTCTTTATATTTCTCTTTATGCTCTTTAAAGGCTGATTTACGCGTGTATTTAGATTTTTTTCGATAACTCGCTTTAATTTTTTTTAAATATAAGGGTGCTTCAACTTCAGCTAAATGGGATTCTCTCTTAGGATGTTCAGGGTGAAATAGAAGCTGTTTTTCTTTGTCGTTAAACATCGACAAGTATGCTGTAGAAATACCTAGCTCTTCCATCTGCCGCTCATAATTGAGGATGACAGGATGAGTTACGCCAATCACTCGACCTTTTTCACGAGATGATAAATTATTACGTTCTTTTAGTTCCGCAATAAGGTCAATTTGTTCACCCGTAATTGGGTTTGGCATAGTATCCTCCAATTCAGTATTGAAGGCGCGTAGACAAATCATCAAAAAACTAATAAATTTTTTGATTTATCGTTAACATAAACTAAGCTTAAATAATCGAGCCGAAAATTCGATATTCAAAGTGGGCCTTGAGTGTTAGAGCACTCAGGGCTTTCTTACGTTTGCGCCATTACTTTTCTTTTTTACCGTTTGCATCTTTTGCACTTGCTTGTCGAGCCAAAAATCTTGCAACTTCTGCGGTTAGCGCGAATTTTCCGCGTCTATTTGGTAAGTTAAACAAAGGGATTGGCATGTTATTACGTGCGATTGCCTGCCTAACGGCACTGATGCTGGAATAGTTCAGTGCCTTGGTAATATCGTGCAATGTTAATATGTGCGAACCATAGGCTTCCCTTAATTCAGTATCAATCTGCGCCTTCAAGGTCGCTTCTTCATCATCGCTCATCCAATTTCCCCGTTTAACTTCGTGTGACTTTAAAAATTAGATTCAAACATTGCAGTTAGCAAAGGGTGTATGTTTTCATCAAAATTAGGGGTATTTTGATGACCGAACTATACTAAAACATTGATTTGTAGCCTTTTGATAATTTATAACTTTGAAATTTTTCAAGGTGAATTTTTAGAAACGACCTAACTAACAAAAATATTTTTAAATGAAAACTCCTGAAAACATTGAATTTTCACATTACAAAAAATTGCCTAAAAGCATAAAATTTTTGGCAACTCAAACGGCTGTCTGGGACTTTATGTTCAAGAACAACCTCAAAACGCACGCGCAATTGAAAGAGCACATAAGGCATGAATTCAAAGAAAGTGATGTCATTTTGAAGAGTGTGGAATATAACTTTTGGCGAAGAAAACTAAATGGTGAGGTGATAAGCAAGTCAAATGGCTTTAAGCTTTTTCCGATAGTGATGAATAAATCCGCCAAGCTACTCAATCATCCATTCTGGACATTACTGGCGACACGAAAATTTGATGCTCCTACCATTGATGCCCTAATGAAACGGCTCCCGTATATCGTTAGAAGAATCATTAGAAGTTCAGGCAACAAAACCAAAAGCTACCCACTAAAACAATCTTATGTGCCACAAAAGCAACGTCTGTATGAGGAGGAATCGCTTGATAGTTTAGCGGCATTGTTACTTATCACCATAACTGAAATTAAACGATACAAGAAAGGCCGCTGTAACCAAGCTGAGCAATTGGCATTTAATCAATTTTTCCAAATTTTCACTCACCAATACCCAATCAAAAGTCGTGATGACCTTGCCATTGAAATTGACAAGTTACTTTGCCGTGTGACTAACGAATTCCATATTCCTTTTATCGACTACCAAAACGAAGATGGTGTTGCAGAAGCAAAATCAATTGACCCAATTTATTTCGGAACACTCTACTCAAAAAACATTGCCCATGGCATGTTTAAAATTGTTGAGAATACCACCTAGAAAGTTTAAAAAACGTGCGGATCACTTCTCAACAAAAGCGACATTATTTAGATTGAAAATATTTTAGTAAATGCGAGCACGCTAAATAAAATAACGGCTACTATTGCATTATTAAAGAGGATATTAATGGCTAAGTAAATATCACTATATAAGCTGAAGATATTTTCCATTTAATTATTAGTGGTAAAACTTAAATGGAAAACTCAAGAAAAGTTAATTTTGTTTTTTGGAAAGACTAAGATGTAAAGGTGGTAAAATAGGAGTGTAACCTATGATCGTAGATTGCGCTTCTCTGTTACCAGTATTGCATTTAACTGAAACCACCATTCCATTTAAGTTTTACCAGAACGATTAAATAAACATTAAAATATAGCATCATCAGGATGCTATATTTTTGAGACATGGCTCTAAGTAAACAGAACCACTTTATATGAATAAAGGACCATCAAAATTCTATCTTGATTGGACCATTATTTATTTGAACATTAAACTATCACTCATATAAAAAAACACAATTAATGGATATATTTTAAGTTAAATTAATTAGTTAAGAGGACTTGCAAAGGAGAATTTAACTTTATCACTACTCAATGTAAAAGACCATTTTTGTGCTAAAATTCACCTTCGCCATCCAATAAATTATTGGCGATATTAACCGATATTTTTTATCATGAGTTATGGTTTGAACTGATGGATAAATCGATGAACACGATAGTTACTGACTGGCAAATTGTTTCAATTATTGAAGGAAGTGATTTAGTAGGTGAAGTTCTGTACGCAGTAATAGTTGATGATACGACCTGTCGTTTCGGCAAGGGAGATTTTGTCTGCACTTCAAAAATTGAATCCATCAGCATTGAGCGTCAATTGATTAAAACAATCACTGGCAGCCTGTATCAAATCCTTGGTAAAGGCAGAAAAGCTGAGGTTGATTTTAAAGATTTTGAATTACTTCGCAACGGCTTTAATCCCGAACAGATCAACCAACTCAATTTAGCACCAAACGACTATTTTCACTAGACGATAAAACCTTATCTATTGAGTATATCTTGATAATTGTCACTCAAGGAGCACATTCGTTTAGACATTTCATCATAATCCTCATGTTGAATTAATAGCGGCATCACTTTAATTTTTAAAGCATTGATCATTGCATAACGGTGATTGCCGCCTAATAGTAATACCTCATTATCAAAGTTAGGATGTGGTTTAGCTACTACAGGTGTTAATGGATGACGTTCAAAACAATATGCAACAACACGAGCAAGCTTGTCAGCAAACCCTAACTCCCATAATTCTTCAGGTGATCGTTTATTATGGTGGCACAAGTTGTCATAAAACTCGGATTGAAGGACCCAACAAAGTCGTAAACCATCGGGATAATTTTTAACATATTGTTTTGGCGACATACCATCAAATGCAAACCTAAAGTTTTCAGGATTCAAATCCCAAATAACATCAAATGAAGGCCAATCATCAACTGGCAAATTCTCCAAACTTCTAACCTTATCTTGAAGACTTAATCGAATTTCACCTAATTTACGATAGTGCTCAAGATCCCAGCCATCATCTACGGCTTGGCTTTCCATCATCGATTCATGGGTAATACCTTCATCTTCCATTGCCTTCAATATATCTTCAAGCTCTGTCATCGATTAATCACGCAAAATTATGACAGGTCTGTCGTCATAATTTTTTTCATGGTTAGATAGTTCTTCATATATATCCTCAACGAGTATTGGCGAAGACATATTAGACGATATCTTATCTAATATAGTTATCTTAGGGCCGCATACTTCATAGTCACGCTCACTATCATTGCTAGAAACTATCGTACCTTCCGCTGAATATAAGGCATAAAAAATGATATCACCTATCCTGTAGGTAATTGCGCCTAGTAATACGATTTCATCTTCAGAATCTAGCTTACCATCTGTAATATTAAATAAAATACGGAATCGCCCCGCATGCCCTTGATAAAAATCTAGAATATCTGAGGCTGATGATTTCAAATATTCCATTTCTTCAAAGCTAATGAATACTTCTTCGCCAACATCAAATAACTGAGTTATTCTCATCAATGTATTTAATGTTTCAACCTTACTGGAATAATCAACACTTTTACCATCTGAATTGATGCTTCCAAGTACTTCTTGTCCACCGTCACCTTTGAGTAATATTTTGTAAGTATCACCACTTGAGACATCAATGATGAATTTTAGATTGTCTCTTAAATCACGTAGTTTAAAAGGCTTTACACCGAAATCAAATTTAAAACTTAGGTTTTTACTATTGTGTTTAAGTGTTAGGTCGAAAAAGCTAGCTTTGTATCTTGATTTGAACAGAGGGTGATTAAAGTCCCCTAAAAATTGAGGAAAATAAGCTTCAACGTCAAACCTGTAATCATTACTAATACTCCCTTTACGAAAAATCATTTTCGCTTTAGCTGTAGGCTCTAGCCGAGTCAATGACAGTTCAGCCGACTCTGAACTCAAGTCAGACTTATTACTCAATTGACCAAATCGTTTTTCGGTAGCAGATAAATTTGAGATACGAGCCTTTTCCCTGAGACCAAGGTGTACATCAATAAGCTCTTCCAAGTTTTCTTTACCAATCAGGTCGAACTTAATTTTCAGACGTTCTTCATCATAGCCTACACTCTCTAGACAGTTTCTCTTGCGATTTATGTAGTCGCTAAGGTTCCCGATGTATGATTTCAATTTTTTAGCAAGTGACTCGCCTGCTAACTCAGTCAATAGGTGACTTTCATCATAATGAAGTGTATAGCTCTTTTGATCTGTCGTAGTGACTAACTCAAGTACTTTTTCAATAAGATCTTCGTCCATATGCCGAAGAAAAGCTCTAACTGGCAAATTAGCATTGTCATATTCAATGAATATATAAAAGCAAGGAAGTGGATCTACGGCTAGTTTACGCAAATTTGATAAGCCAATAGACAGCTTACGATCCTGCCCATCAGTCGCCTTAACTTGAACTTTACACTTTGGCGCGGATTGATGGACATGAAGGCCAGTTATTTCGTTACTAAATGGGAATTCAACAATGAAGTCCCAGCCCATTTTATCTTTTGTTGATTTGTTAGCAATTAAACCAACTTCAGAACACCAAGCATTGAAATGTAATTCACCTAAATCACCTAAGTCTCTCACTAATTAACTTCCTTACTAAAATTTATCATGAGCTAAAATAAGGAAACCAGCTCCCGCTGGCTTTCACTTGCTTGTATGTTTTTCTTTGCTCCCAAAGAAGCCAAACCTTCGGGCAACTATAGCCCCGCTGGGGGTAGGTTTTGAAATCAAAATGAGAATAACTCTCAAGTGTCGCCATTCCCCTTTTATTTTGGAAAATAGTTATCAGAAATTACGAATTAGGGAATAATAATAAAATATCGCCAATCCTTCGAGCGAGGTAATTCCTTTAAGATAAACAGTATCACATTAATAATTGTAAGCAAAACAAAACACTATAAGGTAAAGAGAAACATGATTTAACGCAATAAAAAGCCCCGCATCACGAGGCTAGTCTTTGATTGAAATCAATGTCAATTGACGATAAAAATAACGTTAATACCGCTCGTTCTTGATCAGCTTTATCTTTTTGGCAACAAATAGAGTTCATCACTAAACCAATAATGTATGCCTTGAGGCCGGAAAAATATAATGAAAAACTATCTAAGCATTTTTTAAACTTCATACGACCTATTTGATTGGGTCTATTTCAACTAATTCATTTCTACAAATAGGCTCTAAACCCAAAAAATTAGATTCACAAACTTTTTTATTCCCGTACATTTTAGCCACCACATTTGCCGCATTAACAATTTTTACATTGTCAGGTTCATTTAATTTAAAAACTTTAGCTAATTTTAAAGCTAAGTCGGGAGAAAGCGCAGTTAATAAATTAATCGCAATTAGCTTGTCTTTGTCGTTATCACTGAACATTTTCTCTTTAACCAAATCAAGAATTTTGAGTTCTCGCTCTGCTTTTGCCGACAACTGCCCAGCTACACGAATCGCTGTCGATTTCTCTAATGCAGCTACACGAGTCACCTCAGCCTGAGTATTACTATTATAAAGCTGTACAAATGCAATCCCGCAGGTCATTAGTGCGATGGTAAGTGGAATGACGATAATTTCAACCCAACCCTTTGCATCTTTCTTAGGTTCAAGTGTAGGCTTTGGGTCATTCCCATTATTAATACTCTCTTCATCTTCGCCACTAGAAAGTTTTTCCGAAAACTTGGGTAGCGTATACTGCTCAGTAGTTTTTACTTGTTTCAATTACATTTCCTTTTTGAGTAACTTTATTATTTTTTTCGAAACTAATTTGGCCCCTAATACCGCTTTTGCTTGAACAGCTTTATCTTTTGGCAACAAGCCCTATAGCTAGGTTGGTGCTACTAAGGTTAGTATTTCATTGAATCCAAAGATAATGAAGAAACTTAATTCTTACAGCCATTTTTATCACAAGTGATTTTTTGATGTGAGTCTACCCAGTGAGATGACTCTTTTTTGGTATCAAAGCCGCAGCCTGTAGTGCCACCTTTATTTCCTTGGTGTACCACTCCTGTTGGGTTATGTTTAACTGCCATGTATTTCTCCTTTTTATGGTTACTTTATTAATCTAACCTATTGGGAGTTAATAACTAGTCCTTTCGCATTATTAAGGCTAAATTTTTTGATGCCAAATAACTTAAGAAAAGCTAATACCGCTCTTTCTTGAGCAGCTTTATCTTTTTGGCAGCAATCAGAAGATAAACACTAAAACTATCCCGCCTGCTTTGATAATAAAACACAGGCTAGGACTAGTTTTTTAAACATTTTCATTTCTTTTCAAATTCTACTTAATTTATTATTTGAACTAAAGAATGTTCATCTAAATAGTATAGTCCAGTTAGTGTCCCTGAAGAACTAGATAAAGTAGAATGTGCAGTGGAACTAAAAATAATTGGAAATAAGTGTCTTATTGGTTGTTGAGATTCTTCATATTCATCCCATGTTGGTGTATGTATTCCATTCCAGAATGATACACATTCATCTTCAGATGTGAACATAATAGGTTTTAATACTTCAACACCTTTAACCTTATCCCAATATATATAGCCTAAGTAATGTTTACCATTTCTATCCTTAAAGTCTGTTTTAACTATTACCTGTGAATCACCAATATCATTTATGTCTGTTACAGGTCTAACGGTTAATTCATCCTCAACAGTTTCATCCATAGGAAAATACCAAACTGGATAGGTGTTTAAATCACTTATTGTTAAATCGAACACTTGTTTATCTAACATTTATTACTCCTACGGGCCTATTTAATCAAATGTTGAATTGAGTTAAATAATTCTGGCCTTCCTATATCAGAATACGACTTTTCAAGACCAGTACGTATTTGTCCTGGTGAATAATTTGCTTTACGCCCACCTACCATTGGAGGTAAATACTTACTAATTGCTTTGTGTAATGCGTTAGGATTTACTTTACCAGTATGAGTAAACTGCGTCACTAATGTAGCAGGATGACTCGTCATTTGCGAGGTTGTATACCCAAGCATTTTACCTAAATATTGAGGTAAAATATGATGGGCTTGAAATCCTCTATTTAAACCTTTAAGCTCACTATAAATTGGACTTATAGCCCCTCTAATTGATTTTACAGCAGCTCTTGAAGCATTCCCTGGCAGCATCATCATGGCATATTGGCCAAACCCAGCTTGGGCTTCATATGCTTCTATGTCAGCATTATCGACAGGACCAGCGTTAAGACCTGGGATAGAGCTTATATCGCCATAAAATATTCCACCTGTCAGCCCTCTCGCGAGAGATTTGAATAAGCCGTTAATTGGATTACCTTGTATTGGAGAAATAGTCCCTGTTATATGTGTGTGGTTTGTAATATTACCACTATTTGGACTGTTGTTTCCTTTAGTAATGGAAGGCTGTGAAAGAATATCAGAGACATTACCATATTGTTTAGCTTGAGATGGTATGGCTCTTTGCGCACCGTTACCTTTTCCACCTTGTGGGTTATTGCCACTCGGATTTGGTGAGCCTTCACCTTCACTTCCACCTGGACGTGATTCAGGCCCTTCTGGTATATCGCAAGTTGTGCCTTCCCCACCACATATTTTTATTTCAATGAGATACCCTGTCGGATCTGTTCCTGATAAGGGGTTATTCATAATATATGAATATGGATTGATCCCCTGACTATTGCCATCCGCTTGTATAAACGGGTCAACACTCAAGAAGCGCCCAAGGTTATAATCATACACCCGCCCGTTCATATGAATAAGCTCGGCTTCATTTAAATGCTCGTGGTCTGTAAACCCTCTAGCCGTTGTACTTTGTGCTATGTCGGTAAACCTTGGTACTGAAAGCACTCTGCCGTCTATATTACGCGGTTTACCAAAGGGGTCAAACAGTCGTTGTGCAACCACTTGTCCTTGCTCGTTGGTAAAGGCAAGTGTACTACCAAGACGGTCTTTATGGGTATAACGCACCGTAGTGCCCCCCGTTGATTTTCCGCTAACAATCGCAATGTCGCCTATGTATGCGCGCCACTGTGTGGTTAGGCCACTTATTTCTTCTTCATAGAGTGCGTCAACATAATACGTGGTGGTGTTTTTACCCGCCACTGTTTTACTTTGTTTATGGCGCATGCCGTTCGGGCCATAAGTAAATTGCGACACACTGCCATTTTTGTTGATAAGCGTAGGCTTGTCCATGGCGTTATAAAGCGCTTGAGCTAACCCATCACCTTTAATGAGGTTACCGCGGTTGTCGTAACTAAAGCCATACCATGTATTGTTTTTTCTCACACGTTTTACGGCATTGCTGCCTCCACCACTGTAACCACTGAGGTGTGACAAATAGTTATAGCTGTTTGCATAATCAGACTTTGACGTTAAGTTGCCCACTGCATCGTAGGTATAGCTTACCGATTGTATGCCTTGAATGCTATTTGACTTTAAACGCTGAAGGTTATCGTAAGCATAGGTTTCGGTGGCAACCGTGGCGTTAAATATTGAACCACGAACGGTAACACTTTTTATCATGTTGCCAAAACCGTCATAACCGTCACTTGAATTTGAAGTCGTGCCGTAGGTTACGCCAAAAACATTATCGTTGTTTTTACTATAACCCAACGATAACACTTGCCCTGTTTTGTTACTGTACTTAGCGGTTTGTCTGACGCCGTTACCTAATGTCGCAGCAGTAATTTGACCAAAATTATCTTGTGCAGTAACTTCACGATAAATGAGGTTTGACGCCGCATTTTTTACCTTCGTTAAATAACCGTTATCGTTATACTCATAAGAGAGCTGTAAGTTGTTTGGATAAATTAATCCGCTTGGGCGACCATAAGTGTTGTTATAAATATTTTGTATTTTATAATTACGACCATCTAACGCTACCTGTGTGTCTTTAAGTTGACCATAATTGGTATAAGTATAAGTACGCGTCACGCCATTACCTGTTTCTTGGTAAAGCTTGCCCAAGGCATAATTGCCCACATCGTAAGTATATCGTTGCGTGCTTTCACCGGTTGCCGTTCTAACTTTTATTCTGCCCAGTAAATCAACGGTTGTGTTTATTTCTGTTTTTGAGGATTTATTGGCGTTTTGAATTTCTTTCTCTACTTCACCAAAGCCATTATAGCTAAAAGTTGACACGCCTTGGTTGGGATCGTTCACTTTTACTTTTCTGCCAAGGTCGTTGTATTTAGCGATAATAGTCCCTGCATCGGTATTTGACGCGTCGCGAATAACAATAGGTAAACCGCTTGAGTTATAGGCATAACGCGTAATACCATTATTGCCATCTACCGTTTCAACTAATTGCTTTAAGCTATTGTAACTACGGGACATGCTAATAGTTTTACCACCACTACAGGTGTCATTTGCCGTAATGGTAGTATTTAACCCAGAGTGGTTATAAGTTGTTCTCAGTAGCCCACAATCCTGCTGTGTTTCTTTAGTCGCGGGGCGCCCTAAAATATCAAAGCCTAAATAAGTAACACCATAAAGGGTGCCATTTTCAGTTTTAGGCATCGATTCAAACGTTGTATTACCCTGCAAGTCATACCTTTTATCTGTTGTTATCCAATCGCCAGAAAAACCCTCTGTGGCCGTTCGTAGCTCTCGACCTATAATATCTTGGTAAACACGTGTTGTAGGGCTTCCTGCTTGGTAAGAAGTTACTTTAGTTACGCTATGTGAAGGGGCTAAACTGTCGGTAGCTGTGGTTGCCAAGCTATAACGTAAATGCATCGTGGGCGAATTTTCAGCCGAGGTGGTCAGCGGTCTGCCTAATGCATCAAAAGTGCTGTCAACATCTGCATAGTTACTGCCACTTAATTGCTGGCTTACTTTGGTCGGCTGCCCAATTGCAGGCTCTGTTTGTATTCTAACGGTGTGGCTTAAAGCGTTAAGTATCTCCCACGGAAAATAACCGTCACCACTTGTTGCTTCGTTGATACCGTTTTTACTGTATTTCACGCGACTCACTTTACGCGTAACGTTGACCCCTTTTACTTTTGCCACCACCCTGGTTTCACTGGGTAGACCATAGTTATTAAAAGTAACCTGCGTAACGGAAGGGTTAGCTGTGCTGTCGGTTAGCGCGCTAACCGTTGTTTGAGTGGGTTTTCTTATTTTATCATGGTCATAACGATAGGCCGAAGATAGTGTCACACTTTTATCTAGACCCGACTCACTGCCGCCATAAAGCGAAAGTGCGTCATCAGCCTGCTTACGAACAACAGCATGTTTAGTAACCGTTTTACTCGTTACTTTATGAGGCCACCAAATACCATAATCATCACAACTGGCGTTATCAGTATTGTTGACACTTGTTTGTTTATAGATCCCCCAATCATCTGATTGCTCTCTTGTGGTTGTGCCAATATTACCACATGCGTTGATGTTTGATTGAGTGAGTGAGGTACTTTGTATCTTCAAGAAACTATTAATGTCGCGTGATGTACTTTCTGATGTAGACAAATAAACATGTTGAACGGCATTTGTGCCTTTAGTCGTTACGCAATAATTTCTTTTCATTTCATTGTCGTATTCACAGTGTTCAAGTGAAACACCATTCGCCGATTTATGCGCATCGTTTCTTAGCCACTTATTTTCTGTGTAACTTACGTAGCGATTACTATTGTAATTATCGAGTGTTTCAATATTAGAGGGGTAATTTCCACCTTTAAAGCTTGCTTGATACTGAGTTTTACCTTGGTACGGGAATTTTTGCATGAAATCCGTATGCGTAATAACGTCTTTAAGGGGGCTATATTCTAAAATACTCCGAAAGCCCATAAAGCCACGGCCTTGTGTGTTATACATAGCACCTTTATAAGCGTATTGTGTTTTGTTTTCTCCGCCAAGAGCATTACTTTGAATAAAGTTTTTTACAACATACATACTCGATGAAAAGTGCAAGTACCCTTCACCATTGTAACTGTGGTCTACGTCGTACATTGTTGATTGAAGTGCACTAGCCGTTCCGGTCGACAGGGGTTTATATTCCCACTTGCTTGTTAAACCAATACCATTAGTTGCCTTTTCTAACATGTCTGTCGGTATGTAGTCATTGTTGGTTTGCCCTGTGCCAGCGCCAAAGCTACGATTAATATACACACCATAACTAGACTCATAACCAGAAAAAGGTGTTCCAGAAGCATTTCCGCTGAACATAGATCCAGGTTGAAGTCGATGATTAAACACAAGTGTTGGTAATCCATTACCAAAAGCATCAACTATAATTGACTGATAAGCATGGCCATATAAATTTGTTGTTTGTTTTGAAACACGAATAGAGCCATCTGCTTCTGTTTTAAATGAAAGAGCATCAAATTGATAGATACTTTGATCGGCAATACTACTGTTTATAGATGTTATTGAATCTCTATTTCTTTGGCTATAAAAAGTGCCATAGAGTTGATCACCACATTTGTACGATTGACTAGAGCTAGGGAAGGCTGTTGAGACTAACGTACACCCTTCTAGTGCTCTGTTTCCCGGCATTAAAAGTTCAGTTTTTCCGTCACCATCAATATCATGAAACTTAAAAGCTGCTTCATATTTGGGTACAGTTCGAACGTCTGGCTCTCCTGTTGTATGACTAATATAATCAAACCTTGAAACAATGGCTTTTGAATCGCCTGTTAATGTTTGCTCACTTCCAAAAACACCACCGCCCTTGTTGATCCTTGCAATTAATACTTTTCTATTATCCCAACCTAACCAGTCAGTTAATCCGTCATTATTAACATCCATAAAATAGGTGAATTTGGGTAGAAGTGGATTTGTACTTATGCCAAAGTTTAGGGAAGAAGTCGAGAATGTACCCGTTGTTTGCGCTATATAAAGCACTTTGGGAATAGGTTGAGCATAGGGTATTCTATAGCCTGCACCTGTTTCGACCTTAACAAGATCAGGCAGGCCATCTCCAGTTATGTCACCGACAAATTGAATATCTGTACTAAGAGAATAACGGTTACTCTTAACGATTGTACTGTATTGAAAAACAGTGACGGGGCTTGAGTATGGTGATGAGGTATTCCCACTGTGCAGATAAAGTTTTAGTTTAGGTTTATTTTGACTGCCAACATAATCGTGAAATATCATCAAATCAGGCCAGCTATCGCCATTATAATCAGCAATATTGACAATACGACTTGGACTTAACCCATATTTGTTGGATGTTATTAATTGTATTCCCGTATTTATGTTGCTGCCTTTGGTGATGTTAAGGTGTAATACATTACCGACTTTTTCCCAATCGTCAGTTAAACCATCTTGATTAAAGTCACCTTCCACACAATCTAATCTTCGGGTGAATGTATTTTGTAAACAAGGGTTTAAGTCTAAGTCATTTGAGTCACTAAACTCCCCTTCAGCATTCACATACAAACCAGACCAATCTCTAACACCGTCTCCATTACGGTCTCCACGAGGTACCGCATTATCAATATTTGAAATATTAGGGTAAGCGTGTTGCCCGTTTATCCCTAAAGGCTCTAATATTATTTTAGCGGCTCTATCTGACCATTGAAAAGTAGTTGCAGGGGCACAACTTGCCACGTTATTACTGTATCCACACAGGCTGATTGATTTAAGAATACTTCTTTTACTTGCTGAACTCGCTGAGATGTTAAGGCTGTACTTTCTAATTTTATTACTGCCAACATAGGTGGTTATTCCACTGAGTTTTTTTGTTTGTTCGCTTTTACCACCTGCGGTATAACGCATAGAATGATCTGTACGAGAAACATAAGAAAAATTTACTCTCCTATCGCCCTTATATGAGCTACTCGCTCCATTGCCCGTATAATAAATATTACTTATAAGTTGCTCACCTTCACCAAAGTTATCATATTCAAAATGTATGAAGTTATTTTCTGTATCATCATGTTGTAAGCTAATATTCCAGTTCATTATTCCAGCAGCACCTGTGTGCTGGTTTCGTGATTGACTATCACTGCCGAAATATGCGACCGTTCCGTTTGAGTAGGTTGCTTCAAAGTGGGTGTAGTTGTCGTTTATATTACCGAACTGCTCAACACGCACAAAGCTGTCTAACTCAGTTCTATAAATTGTAGCTGACCGACCATAAACGCCTGAAACAGCCATTAGCCTTTGACCATTTAAACAAAGTCTGTCTTTTGTGGCGCTATACGTTACATTTTTCGTGAAGCCGTCTTGAGCATACGTTGCGGCACATCGGCTAATTGAACTTGTTGCGCTTAATGACCAGCCAACCCCTACTAAGCCATTGCCACCAGAGCTTGAATAATTAAGTGAAACATTAGGTTGTACACCATTTCGGCCAGGAGCAATCTGAATGGGTACTTGATAAGATGCTTGCCCGCCTGAAACCGTTGCACCGCCTTCGAGAATAGCGGTCGCTAACGTAATTCCTTCATTGGGTAATTCATCAACTCCTCCATTGTCTGGAGGAGTGGTGCTGTTTTGTACTGTTGTTATATTACTGTATGTGTAATTACTGTATGAAGAAAGAAAGCTACCTTGTTCACGGGCTTTTACCCTAAAACGATATGTGCCTACTGAGGCAGAAATATATTTAGACTTTAACGTTCCTTGGTAAATAGCTACATACGCGCCGTTATTAGTTGATTGCTCGAGTACGAACTCATTAACCACGTCACACCCTCCTGGGCATACCGGATTTGCCGATATTGAAAGAACGCCTTTGGTGTTTCCTGCTGACATTATCATGGAGCTATTGTCTGATGACATAGACCAGTAGACGCTAAACGAACCTGTCGCTAAAGATGGCGCTACGACACTATCTGGAGCCGGAGGAAGCACTATTGCTTGTGCCTTTGTATTAGGTAAAACAAAAAACAGTAGCGTTATAAATAATACTCTGATCAACATGTCTAGCATTCCTTTATTTTGTTGTTATTGACAATTGCACGATAAGCATTAAACACATACATTTGTCGTTTTTTATTATAAATATTAAAATCTAAATTAAATGGTTTCGTTGTTTAAATTATTACAGCTGGTAGTGATCCAGTTGATGAATTTGTGATATCCGATGATAAATCAAGTGATATTAGCAAGGTTGAATATGCTTGCACTGGTATTGTCATACACGCCACTGTAAAGAGTGTAATTAACTTTATGGCTTTCAATACTCTTATCCCTATTAAGTTCTTTTAGCGATAAGTTACTGAACTCATTCGTCTAAAAATCATCCTATTATTAAGGATGTTATCAAGAAACAATATGTAACAAAAGAAATATAAATGTAATTTTTTTAAATCCTCTTTGTTAACTAAGGTAAGACCCATGAATATAAAAGCATTGAGCGGTTTAAGTATTGCTTTTGTTAATACTAATAAAAGCAATTAGATACATAATTATGCACTGCTAAATAGCTGTCATTGAGTAACAGTGTGAATTATTACTTTTATTTTTAAGCGTTTATTAATGCTGTTAAAGGGCTTCAACCACAGACAACAAAACCCGTAAATAAAATACAGCCCTTGTTAAATTAAATGGCCTCTGCGACAGGGCAAGATCATGAGATTAATTTTATAGCCAAAGTATGATCAAATAGCCAACTGTTATTTGTCCTACTTGAATATCTTGCACCCAAATCCACCCCTTGTTTCAATGCTTTGTTTTGCTACAACATCATTTCTCAACATTAAAACAACTAAGTAGTAGCTTCCTTTTTAATGCCCAAGTAAGCACTAGAAAGCATATTGAAAATTCTTTGTTCTAATGTCAGGTCTATAATGCGTGTGAGGTGATGATAGACATTTAGACCTTCATTCGCTAAAGCTTAAAAAAAACAGTTAGCTAGACTACATATAAATGGGCCCAAAAACCCTAGTTTTATTATAACAAGACCAGAAGTTTTGGGCCCAATTGTTAATACTTAACGGGGTCAATCAGTGCCCTTTCAATGACCAAACCTTTAAGACTATTTTCGTAACCCAGCCAATCTTGTAGGAAGTCATCATCGACACCAATATCATCAACATGTTCACGTTCACCTGTTTTGTAACAGTAAACTGGCGTACAAGATATCCGTGGCTGCGGCACCTTAGTGATAGACAATAACTTAACCTGGCCTTTATCAGCTAAAGTAGCGTTTTCTTCATGGCTCATTCCGACTATTGCCGTTCGAGTATTGATACGTTTAACATTATAACCAAGCGCACTACAGATCCTCCTCATGTACTTCCTAACGTCACCTATTTCCGTCGTTATAAAATCTATCACAGGAACTTCGTTTGTTTCATCAATGCGGTAACCCTTTTTCGATATTTTATACCCGATATCAACACTAATTTTACGTACTTCCTTAATGCACTCCGCTAGTTTGACTTCACCCAATTTTTCGTCAGCATACTTCAATAAGGTTTCATCAATCATAAATACTTGGAAGCTATCAAAAGGCGCATACCCTTTCGTTTCACCATGAATGATATTCTGGTAGAAATATGACGCCATCACACTATGATATTCTTGGTTGCTGTACTTTGAACGAGTATCGGTAAGAATTTCATTGTTCCACTTCAATTGTGCATCTTTGCCTTCCCACATGTATTGAATTGAATCATTATTTTCACTGCTGCTATCGATACAATCTTCCTGGGTTTTCAACTCAAACCCTACCCTACTTAGATAACCGAATAACCGTTGTGAGAATTCTAACGAATCATCATTACGCATTTGATTATATTTAGCTGTCGGGGTTGCCATACCGTTTAAATCCGCACCGATCACATCAACATTATTTACGGCAGCACAGGCTTTATAACTCGCAGATACGGCGAGTTCATCAACGTTGTGATCTGTCGGTTCAAAGTAATCGGATAACCAAAGGTGGACAGGATTAGCACCACGTAGCCGTAATATATGCTGAATGCACACTTCGTGCGTGTAATTAAGTACGCGGTCATGAATATAGATTAGTTCAGCGGGTAACTCTTCGCCCCTCTCATCCTTAAGCGTAATGTCTAATCCGTTCGTTGCCCTAGGGCTTAATCCGATAACATCATAATCAGCGAGCCGTACTTTAGGGTTTTCAAGAAACCTATCACCTTCTTTAATTAACCTTATCGTTTCTTCACTGTCTTTTTTAGTGTCTCGCGAAGCGACTAGTGCAACTTTATTACAATTAATTTTAGAAAACACATCAGTAAGACTACGCTTCAACGCTGAGCAGATAATTGTCTTCTTACCTGCCGCTCGATTTTTCTCAATCATTACCGCGATGTCAGCTACACATTTCGGCCAACCTTCCTTGGTAAAGCGATGAATGTACGCGGGGGCTGGCGTTCCGTCAGCACTCAGTTTCTTCTGGGTATTGTTTCGATGAATAACATAGTCTTTCGGGCATGTAGCCATAAAATCATACGTTGCTGCACCTACATCTGCATCAGCCAGTAAAAACGACTTTGAATGGAGTAACAGTGATTGCAATGTAAACAGCGTAACATCTGGCTCTTTATAAATAATTTCACTATCAAGACTTGGCTCGCTGTGGATTGATCGCAGGATACTTTCGACTTCATCAACCAGAAGACATAGGCTATTTTTACTTTGTTCAACAAAACGCCAAACACGATGTATGGATGGGGCACAAACTGCAATACCATGATAATCACTGATATCACCACTAAAACTATCAAGCTTTCGATAATCTAATAACTTCAAACCATTCTCTTCGAATTTAGCCACTAAGTCACTGACCAAAGCCCTCAGCGGGGCTACCACGACACTAAATACGCCTGCTTTCGATGCCATAGCGAGCATACTGTGAGTCTTTCCGGTTGAATGCAGTGCTTTAGAAACGATATTCGTTTGCCCTTCATTTATCGCCTTAATTAAATTCAAGTTGTAAGCATTGCCTGTATCATCAATCGCTTCTTGGTTGGTAAAGTGATCAACAACTTTGTCCTTAAACAAGATACTTTCTGAGTGCGCCGATAGCTTGACGTACATTTTCATTCGCGGAATGAATAAGTGAAAATCAGAACCCGTGGTTTGTAACTTAATAGTACGGCCCGGCATTTCTGTATAAGCGCACGAGATATCTGCATGACATGGTGACTCGTTTAGAAATTCATAAACCTCTTGTACCGACCAGTTAAACTTCTGCGGTTGTTGTTTATCCAGTACTTTTTCTAACACTAGTTTATCGCTCAGCTCTAGTGTGTAATTTAACTCAGAATCGACAACCTTGAATGCTGTGTTATTAATATGAGCGACGACTTCTTCCTGGCTGTACGGTGTTTTGTCTAACTTAAACCATTGACGGTTGAGTATCTCTTGTCTAAAGGTAGCTTTCACTAAAGCCTTATCTTTATCTCTAATGCTTTCATAGGGCAGTCCAGCAAAGGTAACAAAACCACCTTCCTTGCGGTAATATCTGTCTGCATGTGTTGACCAGCCGTTGGGTAATACAGGGTCTGCTTCGAACAGTAAACGATTAATGTCGTTCGGGATGGCGGTATCAAGTATTTCAGCTGTGACAAAGATGGTACCGTTTGGTAAACCAAATACGGCTTCTTCATCTGCAGTCAATGCTATGCCAGCGTTAATTTTGTCACTAAATGCATGCTTACGCGGAATTGGACGCATCAGCCCTGCTGACAACAAGCGAGCCTTAACGGTTTCTTCAAACTTCTTATGCTCATACCCTGCCGCGTTTTCATCAAGCACAAAGTAAATATGCATGCCGCGTTTTGACAGTTCAGCAAATGACAGCTCAGGCTCATCATCTTTTCTAACTTTCGCTGATGTCGAAACTGTCGCTAAGAAAGACGCCGTATTAAAGTTCATTTCTGGAAACACTTCATGAAGCCATTCAACGTAATTATCTACGGAAGACATTGCTCTAGTTTCAACTGCGTTATATTGAATATGATCATGAACATCAATGTCGAACGCTAACACCCGTGCATTTTGCATGTTAGTAAAGTCTTTAAAACTGCTTTGCGACCGATTTTTACTTAACAGTTTGGTGCGTGTTGCCGTCGGTTTACTGAATAACTTAGTTAGGATATTATGCTTTTTATCGTGCAGAAAACCTTGACCACTATATCTAAGCTCATCAAACTTCCATTTAGAAACAATGTCTATCTCTATGCCTGCGCAGTCAGTATCAAGCTGGTGGTAGCCTAAGCAGAAACCATAATCTTCTTTAATAAGATCTTCCAATTGGGTGACGCAAGCACTGGCCGTATCAGCTGCCTTAATGTTTGTTAATGAAAATTCAGAGGGTTGACTAAACGCTCCTTTTTTCAACGAGCCATCTTCATTTAACGAGAAAGATTTAGTCATCTTTTCTTTTTCACTTTTGATCACACTTAACAATGCCTGCATGTTATTTCCCTCCTTTACGCGTAACTGGTTGGCATACGCTGTAAAGCAGCTTGTCGTTCGTTAATAAGTTTTCCATTTAGTAATTCCTTTAACTTGTTGTAAGTAGCCATAGCATTAAGCCTGGTTCTTAAATATTTGAGTAAGTACATTAATCACAACAAATCCGCTAGCGCAGAATACTGGTGATAAGCGAATTCAATACAATCGTCCTTAGGTACCCATAGAACCTCACTGCCTTCAATAATGCTGCACTTATAGTTAATGCTTTCATCAATAAACTCGTCAACAGCTTCAGAACTAACGTAAACAAAGTTCTCAGCGAATGCGGCAATTTGATGTAAGTCGTAGCGACCTAAGCGGTCAATCCGTAAGTTTTCAGCAAAGCCTTCTAGCTCAATATAACGATGCCGTTGCACTTGATCAGCTGCTTGCCTGCTGCGTAGTGCGTTCGGCCTGCTATTAGTTGTTGATGAATGATGGTTACTAGATGTTTCGGTTGTTTGAGCTGGCGTAATATCGCTAATTATTTTGAGTATTACCCACAGTTCTTTTGCCCAGCCTATAATTGTGTTAATGATTTTTCGTAGCATGTTAACCTCGCGTTCGAAGATGATTAGCATTAAAGCCTTTCATTACTTATAACGTGAGGGTTGCCAAAAGTTGAATCTATCGGGGCTATTCTATTGCCCCGATATAATAAAACCTAACTCAACTGGTAACACCGTAAATCATGTATTCTGAACTAGTGACACTTACCAGCCATATATGATTCTATTTACCACATTAACCTTCGCAAAATACGAAGCTATTTTAGATTCACATCTGGGGATATCGTCAGGACTCTGATCATCTTTTTCGAAAAGATAAATTTTATTGCCATCAAGTTCAGTGTTAGCTAGCGCTTTCAGAGCGTTTATACCGCTTTCACTTAATACAGGCTTTACATGACGATGTCCTTCAAGTTCACTCTTACTTGTTAAGCCCAATGGTAAATAAAGTCTGTTTAGAATTTCAACTGACTTGTCAGCATGAAGTATCACTGCATAAGGTGCATGCTGTCGAAAGTTATTAATATCAGTCATGTTATTCTCCCTGCTCTTGTTGCTCTTCAGCATTATATTCACTGGTATTTAATTGGTTATGTTGCCATGACTTGAACCACTTTTGACCAGCGAGAATCGCTTGCCCTTTGTCAAAACCTGTATTTCCTAAAATGTTAGAACACTCGATAAACGCAACAAAAATCGACATACGATCAGTAACGCTGATAGCTCTAGGGTTAGTCTCATTTACATTTAATAATGATAAGAATTGAACCTGAATTTTGTTCATCATAGGTATATAAGACTCGTAATCTCTATCAAATTTGTTGAGAAAATCTTCAGCCGTCATGCCGTGATTCATTTCAGCTTGATAGTCGAGTACATCTAAAATCAAACACACAACCAAAGGGTCTTCGATTTCTACGTCAGATTCACGATAGAAGTATCTGTTTCTCTCACTATTACTTTTTAGAATATATCCACCATCGATGTCGTACCTTTCACTTTTCACTACGTCTGAATCATCAACCCAGTCATACTGATTAATATCAACGTCATTACTTGTTGAGGTTTCGCGGTTGTTTAACGAACTATTATTGCTATTTTCTACCTGTTTGAATGTTTTACTCATAATTTAATGACCTTATATTAATCGTTGAATGAAAAATCTGGTTGTTGCTGAAGCTCAGAGATAAAGTGAGCCAATGTCTCATGCAAACCTTTATTTATAAGACATACATCGCCTACCCCCTCTAGAATATATTCACACTCATAAAAGCAATTAAGCGGTGTTGAACCTTGAGTGAAGCTTTGATCTATTGGTTCTTCTTGCCAAAAATCAGGCGCAACTACAAACAGCCAAATGGCAGGATTATTTCTTACGAAAATCATGACATCTCGATCTGTTTGAAAAGCAACAAAATCATAGCCATTCGCAACACCTTCGAAATAAAAATCTGTCATCAAGTTCATTTTTATCCTTAATGGGTTAAACATACTCATTAGCCTTGAAGAAACCGATGAGCTCGTTAATTTACGGATAAAAGGTTCTTCGTCATTAAGTACTACTTTAAGTTTGTTGTTCATAATTGTCCCCATGACGGTACAAGCGAATTTTGCTGACGTTGTACTAAAAGGTCTTGAACAAGAGCTTCGATTTCGGCTTGACTATTACCTGATATCATTGCCTTTATTACGGCCATTACTTCACCATATATAAAGCCGACAGCACGTGCTCCAAGTGAAATAGGTGGGCACATTTCTTTTTCATTTATTTTGTTATATATGGTGCTTTTTGATAAGCCAGTAAGGGCTAAGAGTTCTGGTTTGCGAATAATGCGAAACTGCATATGTGATTGCATGGATATTCCTCGTTTGTTGAATTCGAGGTAATAATTACATACTGATTAGGGGGTTACACAACAGGGGTTAATAAGGAGTAACAGGGGGGTTACTCCTATTTTTTACATTTATTTAAGATGTTTTCACTTAGTTGTATTATTAATTGCGTATTTTTCTGGTCGAATAATACTAAGAATCACTTTTTCGGTTACGCCACTTATACCACTCTTAACTTCACCTTTTAATGTATGAGTAATACATCTTCTCCCACTTTCTTCTTTTAACCAATCAGATATATCTGAATTTTTTCGAATTTTCATGGTATCTCGCCACCAAACATTATACGCATCGATGGTTAATTTAAGGATATTAGGCAAATTGCTACTTTCTGGTAAAAGTGCTTTGGGGTCTACGGGCTGTTCTTTTAGTTCAAACTTAATATTATCGTAAACTAAACTAAATTTCGGATTTTGCTGATCTCTAGGCTCATGAAAGGTTATATTGCTTGCATCACAATGGGCTTTAATCTCTTCAATATTCCATAGTAAATCACTCGATTGAAAAGCTGGGGTATCTTCACCTACAATATAAGTTTGATTTGCCAAGTCAGGGCGAGAGCTATACTTAGAAAAATATACCTCTAAGACTTTAGGACTGTATGACCACGGCCCGTACCCTTGATTTTTAAAAACTTTATTTTGTCCATAGTCCACTTTAAAAACACTAACATAGCCTTCGAAATAAAAGTCTCCTTGGCTATTATTATTGGTGACAACATCTAACAACTCAGTTTTTAAAAATATGTACGTTGGTATTCCTAATAATACAAAATCCAATGGGTGATCTATACATTTACATAAATAATCATGTGAAACGAATCCTTCTGTTACTTCTTCCATATTATTTCCTTGTGTAATTAATGGCTTTACTTGTTTAGTTTTTAATTTGTTTACCTACGAAATTAGATAATGCTTCAACAATATGATTTGACCACCAATCCATAAGTTCACGGCGGTGATGTAAATAATTAACTCGATTATAAACTCGTACTAGTTCTTTATTATCGACATAAGCTAATGCTTATTCAAAAACATAGGCATTAAAGCCATGTTCGTATCAGGTTATATTTGTGAATAATTTGGGTTATGTTAACAAACTCTCTACTGTTATGTTTAATATTAAGATCAATGTTTGACGTAAAGGTAATAAACGACTTTCAAGTAGAATTTTCAACATCACGATGCTAAGTTCAATGTTTCGGCTAGTTTAAGTGGCGCACAGAAGAAGGTCGAAAGTTAAAAAACTACTTAGAGGGTGTAGAAAAACCACCACTATACAAGGCTTATGTATTATTCAAACATAAAATAACCGAACTCGAGTGATTTTTCGTAGCAAGATAACCTAGCGTTCTATGGGGATTGGCGCTAAGGCATTTCATTACTTATAAAGTTAAAGTTAAAGTTGAAGTTGAATCTATTATTGAGTCAGAAAATCAAAAATAATTTACTTAAAGAATCCCTTTGCTTGTTATTTAATTAAATCATAGTAATAATACAAACTCATGCTGGTACAAAATAGTACAACGTGGTGGTACAAAGCTGAAATCAAACTTTGCTACAGCCCTTTAAATATGGCAGTTACAAAATAGGAAATCGAATCACAGGTTCGAGTCCCGTAGCGAGCACCATATTAGGGTTCATTAAGAACCTATAAAGACCCGCAAGACCATAGTAAATATGGGTATGCGGGTTTTTTATTGCCTATAACGTCCAATACAGCCTAATGAAATCCAGTAAAAAAAGCGGTACTGTAAGCGGTACTAGTTTCAATTACATAATCTGGTACCGCTTTATGGCTAAAGTTCCCCCTCTTTCTAGCACTGCAATTAAACAAGCTTTATCTAATTTGTAATAGTCTAATGAAACTGAAGAGATTTATAGCTTAAAATAGGTAAAACCTAATGTATCAAAATGACTAGAACACAATAATCAGTCCTGCGCAGAAATTTGAATATACGAAATGGCAGGAACACTATTATTGTTTCGTCATAAAAGAAGTTTATTTATCTTGATAAAAATACTGCCGAGTTATTCAACTTATTTCTGATAACGGATTAAGTCATGAACCTGCTTAAATGCAGGCTCAGATAAAACGTGTTTAGGTCACTATTTCCTTTGCGCTTTTTAACAAGGTTTCTACATCAATCTTTGTCGGGATTTCAATACCTACTTTAGCCGCAGGTCTTTCAGCAATGACTTTAACCCAACGACTCAGGTTTACTAAATCTTCAATTTCAACACCAGACCAATTATGTGTTCTTACCCAAGCCCAATTAGCAATATCCGCTATACTGTAGTCATCAACCAAGTATTCATTAGTTGCCAAATGATTGTCTAACACAGTAAATAAACGTTTAACTTCTGTTTGATAACGTTCAATTGCTGGTTGTATTTTCTCAGGCATATAACGGAAAAACACATTGGCCTGACCCATCATTGGCCCAACTCCACCCATTTGAAACATTAGCCACTGAACAACCTGAGAGCGTTTTTTTGCATCTGTTGGATAAAATTTTCCTGAAATCTCCCCTAGATACATCAAGATAGCACCAGATTCAAACACAACAAAATCATCGTTATCGCGATCTATTATCGTTGGTATTCTTCCATTTGGATTTAGTTTAATGTATTCAGGCGTTTTTTGTTCTCCCGCCATTAAATTTACGCTGATAACGTTATAGTCTAATTGCATCTCTTCAAGGGCAATACTTACTTTATGCCCATTTGGTGTAGGGGAAGTGTAAAAATCAATCATAATAATCTCCTATGCTTTTGCCGACGGTCTTGAAGAAACAGCTGCGTACCAACGTTTCAAATTTTCTTGGTTGTCTTCTATTTTAATATTATTGACACGGTTAAAGTCGATTGAGATTAGCGCTGTTATATCTGCAATAGAAAAACTATCGCCAGCGATATATTCTGAACCTGCTAAGTGTGTGTCAAGAAAAGCCAAAAACTTTTTAACATTGTTTCCACATTCCTTTCCCCATTCAGGAACAACATTCATGCGATCTTTAAAATAACCTGTGCTATGTTGAAAGCACATGCCTGTTGGCATTAACAAAGACAATTCAATACGTCTTTGCCATTGTTCAATTATGGCTTTTTCAAAAGCACCTGAACCTAGTAAGGGAGTTTCTTGATTTTTTTCTTCAAAATAACGACAAATTGCAACACTTTCGCTAATGATTGTCCCATCATCGAGTTCTAAAATAGGGATTTTAGCGAGTGGATTTTTTTGTTTAAACGCCTTGGTTAAATTTTCACCACCTTGAATATCCATTTGAACATACTCGATATTTTCAATGCTTTTCTCATGTAAAAATATTCTTACTCGTCTTGCATTTGGTGCTGTTGCTGATTCATATATTTTCATGTGTATCTCTTTAATTACTGAACGGTCGTTCAGGATAGTATAAATAACTAAACAATCGGTCAAGAAAAAGATATCATTATAATTAATGACCCTATCCAGAACACCATAATGGCAAGAAAAATTGAATTCAACCGCGATGAAGCTCTAAAAAAATCAATGATACTATTCTGGGAAAAAGGCTATGAAAACACCTCAATGCAAGATCTTGTCACAACATTAGAGATCAATCGCTTTAGTATTTACAATACTTATGGCGACAAAAAAGCATTGTTTCACCAAGCTCTCGAATACTATCGAACACATATCTTTGAAATGTTAAACCAGCCGTTAATAAATAACGAGGCAAGTGGGAAGAAACGTTTGGACAATTATTTAGAGAATTTTGGTAAACACATTAGCTCTACAAAAGGTTCGCTCGGCTGTATGATTCAAGCCAGTACTTTAGGTGAAATATCCAGAGAAAAAGAAATTAGAAATGAAATCGCCAAGGCATTTAATAGCTTACAAGCTATATTACAAAATACACTGCAACAAGCAAAAGAACATGGAGAGCTTAATATAAATTGCAATGTAGAAGCCGCTGCAATTCATATTATTTGTACTTTACAAGGTTTGATAGTACTCAGAAAATCTCAAAAAGACTCTAATGTAGTATCAACTCAAATAGACTTCCTGCGAACAGCTGTGCAAAATTGGTAATTTTCATGTCAAAAAGTTCGTCCTAAAGTTCCATGCCGCCGAATACTATTTTGCATTAATATATTCTCCGGAAGATAATTCAAGCAACATTCTATTTCGTGTCATGTGTGGGTGTAAACTTTGATATTACCCTTTTAGCCATTCAACCACCTACATCGCTGAATTAGTAACTTGTGACACGAGGCCAGCAGATATTTCTGTTTCATAAATCTCATGTAAAGTGGCGATTATATACTAGACTCCCGTAGCGGAACAAAACAAGGGTTAATTAAGACCCCATAAAGACCGGAACACGCTAATTTAACAGGGTATTCCGGTTTTTTATTTCCTAAAATCCACAACCCTTTTTAACCTAGGGGAATTGAACTTCCCCCAATCAAAAACATGCGATTTATTTAAATTACTGTGAAAATTAACGACTAATTAAAGTGAAGTAGACTTTCTTTTCGACCGTTCAATCGATGGTTTTTTAACAGATTCTGACG
The DNA here is from genome assembly GCA_913020705.1 of uncultured Colwellia sp. The sequence continues at coordinate 4,439 of CAJWBY010000012.1, read as the reverse complement.
AAGTAACTGGCACTTTACTTTTAGCTCTCTTTTTCTTTTTTGAATTTTTATTCGCTGACTCAACTGCACTAATAAACTCAGCTGATTTTTTGGTAGGGTTATAAACGACCTCAAAAACTTTACCGTTACATTCGATAATATCACCGTGACTAACTTTTTTACGCTTTTGAACTTCAACTTTATTATTTACTAAAACATTGCCTTCACTGATCATGTTTTTAGCTTCGCCGCCACCACCGAAAATATTGGCAATTTTGAGTAATTTACAAAGTTCTATAGGTTTAACACAAATGTCGATAATTGAATGTTCAGACATGAAATACGCCAAATAATTTTAAATAATAATATTGGTGAATTCTAACATATATAACAGTTATTAAATAAAATTTATATTATGATAATTTTAATGAGAGCGAGTATAAACGGTAGTGATAAAATAATTAAAATGACCGCACAAAACATTGATATGTAATTCTAGTTGTTTGTATGGAACACACATTATATTTTTCAGTTTAACTTAGATGTTTTTGTATGAAATTAATCAGACTCATACAATGTCTATTGCATTAGATATAAGTTTAATGTTTAGTTAATCTGTTAATCGATTAAAAATAATTTTGATATATTAATTGTCACCTTGAAAATTACGGAGCAAAAAATGTCTGAACAAACATACGTGCCACCCAAAATATGGCAATGGAATACTGAAAATGGTGGTAAGTTTGCTAGTATTAACCGCCCTACTGCTGGTTCTACACATCAAGCAGACTTACCTTCAGGTAAACATCCTTTACAGCTATATTCTTTGGCGACACCAAATGGCGTTAAGGTAACCATTCTATTGGAAGAATTATTAGCTTTAGGAATTAAGGGTGCTGAGTACGATGCATTTTTAATTAATATTATGGAAGGTGAACAATTCAGCTCAGGATTTGTAGCAGTGAATCCTAATTCTAAAATTCCCGCTTTAGTCGATAAAACTAACGAAAATAATTTACCTATTTTCGAATCTGGCGCGATAATGATGTACTTAGCAGAGAAATTTGATGCTTTGATACCTAAAGAACCACAGATGAAAGCACAGTGTTTGTCTTGGTTATTTTGGCAAGTAGGAAGCGGACCTTATCTAGGTGGTGGTTTTGGACATTTTTACGCTTATGCACCAGAGAAATTTGAGTATCCGATAGAGCGATTTACAATGGAAGTTAAGCGGCAACTTGATGTACTAGATCGCCATCTAGCTAAGAATAAATATATGTGTGGCGACCAATACACTATCGCTGATATAGCTATTTGGCCATGGTATGGGGCATTAGTACAAAATAAAGTATACGAAGCTGCAGAATTTTTACAAACTCAGTCATATAAAAACTTAGTTCGTTGGACTGAAGGAATAGCAGAACGAACAGCAGTTAAACTTGGTGTAATGGTCAACCGCTCTTGGGGAGAATTAGACCAACAGTTACATGAACGTCATGACGCAAGTGATTTTGAATTAAAAACACAGAACAAATTGGATGACGTAAAATAACATTTTAGTCAAAGTTTAAAAATATATTCTACCGCTGCTAACCTTTTAACTTGGTGGCACTATTGGTATAGTGCTACTTGGTTAAAGTATGACCGAAACGTCCTCGTTATTTTAAATTTCAACGGTGTGATATTCATTGATAACTAGCTGAGAGATATAACAGATATAATGAAAAAATATTTACTATTAACTCTACTTTTAACTTTTAATAGCTTAGCTAATGAAGGCCCTTCAAGAGAATATGCTGTTGGATGGGAGTTATGGTATCCCTATCAATATCATAATAAACAACAAAAACTTGTTGGATTAGATTTTGATATTTTCAATGCAATTATTAAAGAATCAAATCTAAAAGTAAAATTCACGGAAATCCCTTGGAAAAGACATTTACAGTATATTAAAACAGGTACCATGGACATGGCGATGGGTGCATCCCATTCACCTGAACGTGAAAAAACATCTTATTTTTCTTTACCTTACAGACTAGAAAAAGTTAACCTTTTTGTAAGAAAAGGAACATCTGAGAAAATAAAATTAAAGACATTAAGTGATCTTTCAACCTCTGAATATATGATTGGTGTTGAAGGTGGATATTTTTATGGTGATGAATATAAGCAACTTATTACAACAAAAGAGTTTTATACACACATTAATGACGTTATAGATTTAGAACAAAATGTAGCTCTCTTAATGAAAGGACATATAGATGGCTTTTTAGTAGACCCTGTAACGATGAAAGCTTTCTCTGAAAAGTATTCATTACAAGATGAGTTTGAAGTTCATCCGCTAACAATATATCAAGATAATATTCATATTATGCTTAGTCGTAAATCATGTACTCCTGAAACCCTTGATATTATTAATAACGCGATTAGAAAATTGAAAGAAAATGGCATGATCGCTGAGATTATTCATCGTTGGACGACAACTCACCAATAGGCTACATTTACTTTCACATCCACTACTTGATAACGAAATACTGGAATCGAATTTGGTAAATTTTAGTATTTCATCAACATCTGCCTACAATTAATAACACCACAAATACATCTAAATACACAGAATAAAAAAGATAAATAAACCTCTAAAGCCTCATAAGAAACTATTTAATATTTATATTCAGATAAATCAAATCTACGAGTTGATTACTCTGGTTTTACTGCTACTATTTAAATAAGTATTAATAAGTTATGTCGATATAAATCAACACCCTCACTAACTTTATCGACAGTGGCTCCATGGATAGAATTTTTGTTATAAGCTTTCTTAAAAATAAAGTTATTAAGGAATAAAATGCCAATAAATGTTGTTTATATTGATGATGAAGAAATGCTATGTCAGATGTTCAAAGAGTATTTACAGTCAGAGGAAATAAACCTTACTGTTTTTACTGATGAAGAACCTGCAATCGCATTCTGTAATAATACACATCCAGATTTGATATTTATTGACTACCGATTAAAAAAATCAAATGGTATTGAAGTAGCAAATGCAATTACTTCTCAAGCAAATAAAATACTTATTACTGGCGAGCTCGATGTAACTATGGATACGTGCTTTGACCATAAAATTGAAAAACCCTATAGGTTAGCAGCTATCAAAGAGTTTATTCTCGATGCCGTCATCACAAGGTAATCTAATTAATTATAAAATGGACTATTACACCGTTAAAAATTATTATTAAACACTAAAAATAGTAAATATACTGTTTATTCGAGTCGATGCTGGCCGTTATTACCCTATCGCCGTGACCACATTAATTACCCACTTTCGAATGCCTAGGTACTACATCAAAATTACCCAGTTCTCAATTAATGATAAGTAATTCAACTGGTCACTCGTCAATAGAACCTGAAAAAAGACATCTGTTAATCACGTCTACGAAAAATATGTTACAAATCAAAGTTAATTGTTAATATAGAAGCTTCGTTTCTATCTAACACTACAAACTTGTTACGCTAGAACTTCTCTTTGTAGTAGTGCAACCATATTGCCCGTTTTAGCAGACCAAACGCCCTGTGCGAGATCTGGTGTAAGTATCTGTACAACAAGCCAACCATGCTTACCTTCTTCATTGAATATATTCGCCAAATCTGGAAGTTTTTGTTTTTTGATACCGGTAAGAAAGCCTTCTTTACTTTCAATTTCTAAGGTTTTATATTCATATTGTTTCATTTGTTTTAATTCCTTGTATTCAAGATCTAAGGTATCTATATCTAATGCTGATGCTAAAGATTTTCTAGATTGCAACGAAGCAGATGCCTCATTCTCTATTCGTTGTATCGTCCTTAAATTAAGGCCTGATGCAATGGCTAACTCATCTTGAGACCATGACTTCTTGTTTCTTAATTCTAAAATCAATTTTGCATTAATTTTCATAAATACCTTTACTCGTTAGTATAGAGACAATTGAATTCTCTATCATTTACTCGGAAACGTTTACGAATCTATTACGGTGATATTACGCAAACCTTACGACAGTTATACGACAATAGATTAAATAACATCCCATTTATATGAATTGTTCAAAAAAATCGTGATATTGATTATTAGCTAAAAGTTAAATATTAAAATAATTATCTATTCATACTTGTTAACTTAGGGTGTAATAACGACTAAAAACGAATCTGTTAAGTGTTTTAAGGAGATGATTAAGCAATTAATGATGTTAGCTTTCGAAATTTCTTCTACGCTTTGAAGCTACAGGGCTTACTCTTACCCAATTAAACAAATACATAATTATTATTTTTGTTATGCCACTAGTTATTGCAAGAACCATTAACGGCCACCCTTTATCAATTCCCATACTTAGCGCAAAAGCGATAGTTGAAATATCCATCATAAAAATAAATTGACTCATTTTTAGATCAACGGCTCCTGTTGTTCCCGACTTTAGAATGAGCCTAAT
>CAJWBY010000011.1 GCA_913020705.1 uncultured Colwellia sp. | reverse complement strand
AGCATATTTTGGGTTCTCGTGATGAAATAAAAGCATTTCTTAGTGAGCGTGAGCTAGCTGAAGGATAATTCTTATCTGGTTAAACAATTCAATTAGGTTTATCGATAGTACTTTTTATAAAATGATCGCATAAACCTTATTCCTCTAATATCCCCTTGTTTTACTTTATCTTATTTAGTTATATTTAGTTTTCTTCGAAAATCATTATTACTCTCGTTCAATTAAAGCAGATTTATAAGATGATAATGTGTTTTAAAAAAAATACTTGGTAAGTTTATCGTTACAATGTCAGAATATTAAGCAAAGCTAAATTATTTTAAATACTAAGCACTTACCTGTTTTATAAAAGGACTGAAAATGAGTTTATTGATCACTGGCGGTACAGGATATATTGGAAGTCATACAGTTGTTGAGTTACTACAACTTGATAAAGACATTGTTATTGTTGATAACTTGTCAAATTCATCGACCCTAGTTCTTGACCGCGTTAAAGCGATCACAGGTAAAACGGTTACATTTATTAAAGCGGATATTTGCGATGAAGCTGCCCTTGATGCTGTTTTTCAAGCGCATGACATTGAAGCAGTTGTTCATTTTGCTGGCTTAAAAGCGGTTGGAGAGTCAAACGATATTCCATTGAGTTATTATCAGAATAATGTTTCAGGCTCTGTAACGCTATTTCAAGTAATGGCGAAACATGGTGTTAAAAACTTAGTTTTCAGTTCATCAGCAACGGTATATGGGGAAAATAATCCTTCACCGTTAGATGAAACCATGCCGACATCTGCCACCAACCCATATGGTCAAACAAAATTAATGGTTGAACATATTCTTTTCGACCTCGCTAAAAGTGACAGCGAATGGTCAATTGCTTGTCTACGTTACTTTAACCCAATTGGCGCGCACGAGTCAGGAACTATTGGAGAAAACCCGAATGGCATTCCTAACAATTTATTACCTTACGTTGCGCAAGTTGCAGTAGGACGTTTACCACAGCTGCAGGTTTTTGGTGATGACTATGATACGCCAGATGGCACAGGTGTTCGTGATTACATTCATGTAGTTGATTTAGCGATTGGTCATGTTAAAGCGCTAGAAAGCTTATCGAAAATACAAGGTTGTAAAGCGATTAATATTGGAACGGGTAATGGCACTTCAGTATTAGAAATAGTGAATACTTTTAAAGAAATTAGCGGCCAAGAGATTAATTATAAAGTTGTACCGCGCAGAGCAGGTGATATTGGCACTGTTTACGCTGATGCATCAATAGCAAATAGTTTATTAGGTTGGCAAGCAACACGTAATTTAAATACGATGATCACGGATACTTGGCGTTGGCAGTCACAAAATCCGAATGGATTTGAGTAATTTAACTTATTCAATTAGCTGTGCTTTAAGCATTGCACATCACACTAAAAATCACTAAAGTAGCGGCCTTCATTGCCGCTATTTTTTTATGTTCGAATTAATACTATGCACGCAGTAAATAAACTTCATCATTATCGTATGAGTCTTAGCACAACGACTTACAAGTCTCGTGGGCAACGTGTTATTCGTTGTGACTTATGTCGCCTAGCAAAACCTCATTGTATTTGTTCGTACTCACCAAAATCTACCAGTAATGCTGGATTTTTATTACTGATGTATGACACAGAAGTATTAAAACCGAGTAATACAGGTAAATTAATTGCTGATGTGGTGCCCGATACTTTTGCATTTCTTTGGTCTCGTACCAAAGAAAACAAAGAAATGTTAGCCATTTTAAACGACGAACAATGGCAGCCTTATGTGGTTTTTCCTCAACAGTATGCGCAACCAGAACGTGAAGTTTTCTGTAATGAAATGACCGTTCCTTCAAGTAAACGTCCATTATTTATAATGCTGGATGGTTGCTGGCGTGAAGCGAAAAAAATGTTTCGTAAAAGCCCTTACTTAAATAAGTTTCCTATCGCGGCTTTTGATCCACATTTACTTGACGAAGCGGCTAATACATCTCGTTATCAAATAAGAGTTGCTGAAGAAAATTATCAGTTTGCTACTGCAGAAGTTGCAGCAAGAATGTTAGCTATGGCAGAAGAGCCGGTAAATGCTCAATTATTGGATCAATGGTTTGATATGTTCAGTTATCAGTATCAAAAAAGTGTTTGTCAGAAGAACCGTGGTAATCCACAAGCATTAGAAGACTACCTTGCTTATACTGAAAAGCATCGCATTGACTTAAAAGGTAGTGAATAAGTTTTTAGTGCTGGCGTTACAGCCAGCCTTTTTGTTGTGCAATTCTGGCTGCATCAATTCGATTAGTCGCATTGAGTTTTGAAATACATTCTGATAAATAATTTCGAATAGTACCTTCTGATAAAAACAACAATTCAGCAATATCATGTGTTGTTTTACCTTCACTCGCAAGTTTTAACGCTTTACGTTCTTTGTCAGACAACGGGTCGATATCATCGAGTGCAGCTATCGCTAGCTCAGGATCGATTACTTTTTTCCCTTGCATTACCTTTCTCAGAGCCGCCGCCAACTCAGCAGACGGAGTATCTTTCAGTAAAAAACCTTTAACGCCAATCGTCAAAGCGCGTTTAATATATCCAGCACGACCAAATGTAGTGATGACCACTGTTTTTACTTGAGGGTATTTTTTTGCCGTGATTTGCGCGAGTTCTAAGCCACTCATTAATGGCATTTCAATATCAGTCAATAATATATCTGCATTAGATTTGTCGAGCAGTTTTACTGCTTCAACACCATTTTCAGCTTCGCCAACAATTTCAATATCAGCTTCTAAATTAAGTAAGGCTGTTAATGCCCCACGAATCAGAGCTTGATCTTCTGCGATAATAACTTTGATTTTTTCATTTAACGCTTCATTTTTCATTGATGAAAACCTCGTTTGGTAAGCTAATGCTTAATTCAAATCCTTGTTCTGTACTTATGGTGAATTGTCCATTGAGTTCCTTAACGCGCTCTACTATTCCTATTAACCCGTTACTAAACTGAGGTGTTGCATTTTCATCTCGGTAATGCGAGCCGTTGTCGCATATTGTGAGACATAACGAATTTTCAGTTTGTTGAGTTTTGGCGATAACGTTATTACCGTTACTGTGACGAAGAATGTTCGTTATTGCTTCTCTAATTATAAGTAATATCGAACTTTCGGCTTTTGCTGTTAAGTTTTGTAATAACACTTGCTGTGTTACCGTGAAATTACCATCAATTAAACGAGCAAATGCTTTATCAATTTCCGCTTGTGGATCTTTAGCTTTATAACCTGAAACGGCCTGTCTGACTTCACTTAAAGCTTCTCGCGTAATTTTTGCCACGTGTGATATTTCATCTATTGATTTGTCTATTTGTCCTGCTTTAGCTAGCTTCTCGGCAAGTTCTGCTTTTAGTGCGATAGAAGACAGAGTGTGGCCAAGTAAATCATGTAAATCACGTGCAATTCTTTCACGTTCAGCAACCGTTGCTAATTGCTCTATCTGTTGTTGACTGCGCTGTTCTGATAATATTTGTTTGCGGCTGCGTCGCTCAGCTAAACCAAAAAAAAAGTTTGGAATGCTACAAAAGAGTGCAGGGGTGATGAAAAAGAAATTGACAAGATCAAAAACTATCGCAGTAATAAAAATGAGGCCTATCGTTATTATCAAACCAATTATGCTTTTTGGCACTGAGTAGTAATAACCAATAAAATAACTGGCAAAAGCAAATAAGGTAAACGTCCCTGGGGTAAAATATGTGCCAATACAACTTAGCATCAGAATTATAGCAATAGGGCGTACAGCCGTTCGTTCATCATGACTTTGACCAGTAATATAAAAATAAATAAAACAGCTATAAACAATCAGTGAGCCAGATATTTGTATTACATCAAAATGTTGCCAGTTGGCAAGTAGAGGGAAAAAATAAAATAGCGAAAAAAACAGTGGAAGCCATGTCCACAATACAATTTGGTTGTCGGTTAAGCTCGGTGCTACGAAAGTGCTATTGTTAATATTCATATCAATGTCCAAAACTACGTGCGGTAATAGTTAACTAAAACGCGCTATTTATACCATATTTAATGAGGTGCTGCTGAATTTAAAATTATTTATAATTTATTAATATCAGCAGCTTAAAGTTTTAATAGAGAGTTAAGAATTTTTCTGAAGTAGATTTATTGCCCAACCATAATTAGGAGATATCTCTACTGCTTTTGCCCAATCGGCCAGTGCGGCCTCTTTATTACCTAGTTCCAATTGCGTTAAACCGCGCCATGTATATGCTTCTGCAAATCCCCAATGATACTCAGAATATTTATCGTTATTGTATTGTTCAATGGCATTAGATAACTCTATTAATGCTTGATGTTTACTTCCACCAAACATGGCAGGTGTATTATATTTACTTACGCCTTTAAAAAGTAATACACGTGGATTGTTAGGTGAAATTGTTTGGGCAGTCGTTAATGCGTTTGCTGCTTTAGGGCCTAATTCAATCCCGCTCATCGGTTGATATGCAATACGTAACCCGTAAACCTGTGCTAATAGCGCCCAACTTTCATTGTCTTGGTTGTTGATTTTTATCAGATCAATTAATTGTGTCGTTGCTTTGTTTAGCGCAGATATAGCTTTCTCTTGCTGTTGAACAAAACTGTAATTTAACCCAAGACGATAATTCGCTAAAGCTCGGTCGTAACCGTTGCTACTTTCTTGAAGATTTACTAATTCTGATAAGTTTAATTCCATTGACGCATTTTCAATGGCTGTAATGGTTTGCTGATCAGCTTGCGCCTGAGTACTTATCATCAATGAAACGGTAAGTGCTAATTTAAGTAATGTAATTTTCATATCATTCTCGCTTATATTATGTTTTAAGTTAAAGAAGAATTTTGTTTATTCTCCCTTGGCGAAAACAAGTATTTCAAATATCTAGTTTTACGATTAGAGTACTTTGTCATGACTTAACATGACAAATGTCATTAATTCGTTTCGGTATTTACTGTTTAGGTATATAATGCGACCGCGAAAATAGAAATTAATTGAATTGGTATAACTTTATGAAAATATGTGGTGTTGAATTAAAAGGTAATGATGCAATTATTTGTATTATGTCACGTGAAAATGGTTTGTATGATATTCCACAAACACGCGTGCAAAAAGTATCTTTAGTAGATGCGGGTAATGCCGAAGAAGTACAACACTTTCAGTTTACTTTTGCTAAATTGATGGAAGATTACCATGTGGATAAAGTTGTTATTCGTGGCCGTGCATTAAAGGGCAAATTCTCTGGTGGACCGGTCGGCTTTAAATTAGAAGCTTGTATTCAATTAATTAAAGAATTACAGGTCGAGATTATTGCAGGCAGTTTTGTTAAAAAGGCATTAGTGAGAAGCCAAATTGATATTGATTTCCGTGATACAGGTTTAAAGCAATATCAAGAACCCGCATTTGATACAGTTTTTGCGTTTTTTGAAAGTGACCCTTACATGAAGTAAGCGTTTCTCTTAATTGAAGCTATTAAAAACCCCAGTAAGTGCAAGCTTACTGGGGTTTTTATGTTCTAGATGAACGTTAATAATTTTGTTCCAGACAAATCATTAGTACCTAAATCTATACAAATATAATTATTTAATATTTATTATTGAGAAAACTTGCACCTTTTGATTTATGGCATACATTTAAGTGGTCAGTAAATTAAATAATCAATATAAACCAATGGTTTATTAATTAAGCAATTAATAACCCTGATGTCAATCTAATATCTAGATGTTTAACTTTGATTTTCTGACTGTTTATCCGCACTTCAAATCAAGGAAATAAAATGACCGAAATGTCAGTTGCTCAAACTAAAGAATTACAACTAGCAGACATGTTAGCTCAAATAGAAGCACTTAATAAAGTTCAAGCAGTTATTGAGTTTAATATGGACGGTACAATTATTACCGCCAATGACAATTTTTTATCAACACTGGGTTACCGTTTAGAAGAGGTGCAAGGGCAACATCACAGCATGTTTGTCGAACCACATTTTAAAGCCAGTGCCGAATATAAAGATTTCTGGGAAAGTCTCAATCGCGGTGAATTTGAATCTAGAGAATATAAACGTTTAGGCAAAGGTGGCAAAGAAGTTTGGATACAAGCTTCTTACAACCCAATCTTAGATTTAGACGGTAAACCATACAAAGTCGTTAAGTTTGCGTCAGATGTCACACAACAAAAACTCACTAATGCTGACTTTTCAGGTCAGATAGAAGCGATCAGTAAAGCACAGGCAGTGATCGAGTTTAACATGGACGGTACCATTATAACCGCCAATGACAATTTTTTATCAACACTGGGTTACAGTTTAGAAGAAGTGCAAGGACAGCATCACAGCATGTTTGTCGAGCCTCATTTCAAAAGGAGTGCAGAATATAAAGATTTCTGGGAAAGCCTTAATCGCGGTGAATTTGAATCTAGAGAATATAAACGTATAGGAAAAGGTGGCAAAGAAGTTTGGATACAAGCTTCTTACAACCCAATCTTAGATTTAAACGGCAAACCTTTTAAAGTCGTTAAATTTGCATCAGATGTCACACAACAAAAACTCGCTAATGCTAACTTTTCAGGTCAGATAGAAGCGATCAGTAAAGCGCAGGCGGTGATCGAGTTTAACATGGACGGTACGATTATAACCGCCAATGACAATTTTTTATCTACATTAGGTTATAGTTTAGAAGAAGTACAAGGGCAACATCACAGCATGTTTGTCGAGCCTCATTTTAAAACAAGTACTGAGTATAAAGTTTTTTGGGAAAGCTTAAATCGCGGTGAATTTGAATCAAAAGAATATAAACGTTTAGGTAAGGGGGGGAAAGAAATTTGGATACAGGCTTCATATAACCCAATTCTAGACTTAAACGGTAAACCATACAAAGTTGTTAAGTTTGCGTCAGATGTCACGCAACAAAAACTCGCTAATGCTAACTTTTCAGGTCAGATAGAAGCGATCAGTAAAGCACAGGCGGTGATTGAGTTTAATATGGACGGTACGATTATAACCGCCAATGAGAACTTTTTGTCGACATTAGGTTACACACTCGGTGAAATTCAAGGGAAGCACCACAGTTTATTTGTAGATGCAGCTGAAAAATCGAGTAATGAGTATCAACAATTCTGGCAAAAACTTAATCGTGGCGAATTCGACAGTGGCGAGTACTTACGTATAGGCAAAGGTGGCAAAGAAGTTTGGATACAAGCTTCTTATAATCCCATTTATGATTTAAACGGTAAGACGATAAAAGTTGTTAAATTTGCAACTGATATTACTGGGCGAAAACAAGCCATTGCTGAAATTAAAGAAACGTTAATGACTTTATCAGAGGGAGATTTAACGCAATACATTGAAACAGAGCTGGAAGGGGAGTTTAGTATCATCGGAACCTCTATCAACGAGTTTATTGATGTATTAAATAATATGGTGGGGAATATTCGCAGCGCATCAACCAATGTTAATGATTCTGCTCGAGAAATTGCTGAAGGTAATAATGAACTTAGCCATAGAACTGAATCACAAGCATCGAGTTTAGAAGAAACCGCTTCAGCAATGGAAGAGCTGACGAGTACCGTTCAGCAAAATGCTGAAAATGCTTCTGAAGCAAGTAAGTTGGCAACTTCCGTTATCGATAAAGCCAGCAATGGTGGCGATGTGGTTAAAAATGCCATCGTTGCCATGAGTGATATTAATAAATCAAGTAAAAAAATTGCTGATATTATTAGTGTCATTGATGAAATTGCTTTTCAAACAAACTTACTCGCACTAAATGCAGCTGTAGAAGCTGCTAGAGCTGGAGAGCAAGGTCGTGGTTTTGCGGTTGTTGCTGCTGAAGTACGTAACTTGGCACAACGCTCTGCGGGGGCAGCTAAAGAAATTAAAGGTTTAATCAATGATAGTGTAGAGGCTGTAGGGCAAGGTACTAAGTTGGTGGACGAAACCGGACAAACATTCACTGAGTTGGTTGCTGCAATTGAAGAAGTGGGTAAAATGATTGGGGATATTGATAGCGCAGGCAAAGAGCAATCAGCAGGTATTGGTGAAGTGAGTGCAGCGGTAAGTCAAATGGATGAATTGACTCAACAAAATGCGGCCTTAGTAGAGGAAGCTGCTGCGTCGAGCAAATCAATGGAAGAGCAATCAAGCGCGTTACTAGATCAAGTTGCATTCTTTAATGATAGCGAAGAAGTTCCAGTTGTAAAAACACCAGTCAGAAGAAATTCTGTTCAACGTAACAGTAAACCTAAGCCAGCTAGGCCAATAAGAAGAGTTCAATCAAACTCAAGATCTGATAATGACTGGAAAGATTTTTAAGGAAGGAGGGTGTAATAATGAGTAATGTATTTGCCTAACTTATTACAATAGTAAATTGAGCATACCTAAAAAAGCGATTTAAAGTGTAAAGTCGTCTTACTGAAATAATATCAGGAAGACGACTTTTTTAATTACTTACTTTGTTGTTAATCCTCTACGATCAAGTAATGGTTGCACTTTAGGATCTTGACCTCTAAAGCGACGATACATTACTGCAGGATCTTCACTTCCGCCTGGTTCTAATACATGCTTACGGTACAAGTCAGCAGTTTTTTCATCGAATATGCCATTTTCTTTGAAAGCTAACCATGTATCAGCATCATAGATATTTGACCATATATAGCCGTAATAACCCGATGAATAACCACCTGCGAATATGTGTGAGAAATACCCCGTTCTATATCTAGGAGCAATCTCTTTGATTAATCCTATTTCAGATAATACATTTTTCTCAAAGGTTGCAGCATCTTGTAATTCAGCTGTTTCTAATGAATGCCAGCTCATATCAAGAAGAGCTGCGCCAAGATATTCCGTTGTACCAAAACCTTGATTGAACTTTCCAGAGGCTTGAATTTTATCAACTAATTCCATTGGAATCACTTTGCCCGTTTTGTAGTGTTTAGCAAAATTAGCTAATACTTCAGGCTCAGTCATCCAATTTTCCATGACTTGTGAAGGATATTCAACATAATCACGTGGCAAGGCAGTACCGGTTTGTGAGCGGTAATAACCGTCAGATAGCAAGCCTTGAATAGCATGACCAAATTCATGAAATAAGGTGGATGCTTGATCAAATGTTAATAAGGTTGGTGTGTCACCTACTGGACGAGGGTAGTTCAAAACGTTGTAAATAATAGGCGTAACTTCTTCACCATACATGCGGTATTGTTTACGGAAACTACTCATCCATGCGCCACCACGTTTACTTTCTCGTACGTAATGATCAGTCATGTAAATACCTACGTAACTGCCGTCTTTATCAAATACTTCGAAGGTACGAACATCTTCATGATATTTTGGTAAATCGTTACGTTCTTTGAACGTTACCCCCCATAACTTTTCAGCAGTGAAGAAAATTCCTTGTAAAGTACCTTCAAGTGAAAAATAAGGTTTAGTTTCAGCAGCATCTATGTCGTAACGTGCTTTACGAATTTTCTCTGAGTAAAACCACCAATCCCATGCTTCAATGTCAATGTTAGCGCCTTCGGAGCTCGCTAGTTTTTGCATGTCAGCTGATTCTTCTTTTGCTCGTGCTAATGCAGCTGGCCAAACTTGGTTTAATAAACCAAAAACATTTTCAGGTGTTTTAGCTGTCGCATTTTCGAGAACAAAGTGGGCATGTGTTTTATAACCTAATAACTGTGCTTTTTTGTAACGTAAGCTAGCTGTTTCTGCTGCAATCTTTTTGTTATCAAATGCATCGTCATTGTTACCGCGCATTGTGTAACCTTTATATAAAGTTTCACGTAATTTACGGTTAGTTGAATAAGTTAAGAATGGGTTTTTGCTCGGACGGTGAGTAGTGAATACCCACTTACCTTCATGGCCTCGCTCTGTTGCTGTAACAGCTGCTGCGGCAATAATGTCGTCAGGTAAACCTGCTAAATCAGCTTTGTTGTCGATAACCATTTCAAAGCTGTTAGTTTCGTGTAATAAATTCTCACCAAACTTTAAGCTTAATTTACTTAATTGAGTATTTAATTGACGTAACTTCCCTTTATCAGTATCTGATAAGTTGGCACCACCACGAACAAAACCTTTGTACGTTTTTTCCAGTAAGGTCAATTCATTTACTTTTAAATTTAGCTGATCTTTTTTGTCGTATACCGCTTTTACACGAGCAAATAAATTAGCGTTAAGGTTAATATCGTCATTTAAAGCCGATAATTGTGGTGAAACAGCTTTAGCAATACTGCGCATTTCCTCATCAGACATTGAACCCGTTAAGCCGTAAAATACGTTGCTTACTCGGTTGAGAAAGTCACCTGACTTTTCCATTGCTTCAATGGTATTTTCAAAGGTTGCTTCGTTAGTCGCATTAGCAATTGCATCAATTTCTTGTTTATTTTCGATAATGCCTTGTTCAAATGCTGGTAAGTAATCACTCTTTTTTATTTTATCAAACGGGGGAATACCATATGGCGTAGTAAACTCGCTAAACAATGGGTTTAAATGTTCTGCTTGCTGAGTCGACTTTTGGGGTACTTGAGTTTGATTATTGCTGCTGTCTGATTGACAACCAGCTAATGCAATCGCAATTGCGATAGGAGCTAATAGGCGCTTCTTCATAAATTACCTTTCATTGTGTTTAGAGAATTAAATAACTTCGTTAACATTACATGTACAAAGTTGATGAAGTGATTCTATGACGCTCTTTGATAAGGTACAAGCGGCACAACTATAAAAGCGATGAGTAACAACTAAATAAAGGTGAAAAGCTGAAGCAATGAGTTATTTATGTTGATGGCATTCATGTGAAAGCTTCGAAAAATGCGATATAAACGAATATGAGTAGATCAGTAGAAATATGAATCCCGTGATAAACACGGGATTAAATGAGGTTTAATGGTTAACAAATAATTGTCTAAAGTTAGTCAGGAATATAATCAAGTACTAAGCTATTAGATGTTGAGTTTAAGTGAATTACTCGTTGGTAATTAGGTGATATATAGCTATCGATAGAACCTGCACTATATGCCGCTGTAAAAAGCTCTTGTTGATTATCATCATATTTACTCAGAATAAAGAAACCAGATGAATCGAAGCGATAAAAGTAACTATTGTTACTTGAATCTATGGCCACATTAACTGTTCGGATACTCGCTCGTAAAACACCTTGATCGGTAAAAGTTGTACCATCAAACGTCGTCCATTCAGAGATTGTACTTGCTGTATAAATATCTTCGCCATTGCTGCTTGTCACTATATTCGATAAAACGCCACTATAAGCGGAGTTAATATTCTCATCACTCGAAACTTGCTGAACACTTTCAGGGGTAAATGCATTGTACTCTAATGTGTATTGCATCATTGTTGCAGTGTTGCCGTTATAAGCGATCACATTGTTATTTGCTGGAACATCTTTAATGAAAGGTGAAACGAACGCATTGTCTCTATCCCAAAATTGTACCGTTAACGCTAGATTTGCATATTCGAGTGCTTCTGTAACAACAACCGCTTTACCGGAAATCATTGCTATTTTTGCTGGTCTAAATTCGATATCTATATCATCAGCAGGCATTAAGCTAATACTGAAATCACTTAAATCTATTTGATAATGATTCACACGCGTTTGTGATTGCCCGTCTTCATCAGTGAACGTTTCTTCATTTGAAGCGAGTAATATGGAACCATCAGGATGAATCACTAAGTTTGTTAAATCAACATCAGTAAGTGGAGATGTGATCGTTGTGATTACAGCACCAGTAATTATGTTGAACACTTTAATTGTATCACCTTGAGCGATATATATATTAGGGCGAAGTGGGTCTAATACGATATCTGAGGTGTTATTAGGCGTAATGTCAGCAATAACTATTTCACTCATACTCGTGGTATCAAAATCACCTTTGTCGAAACTCACTTTGATTGCGCCACTTAGACTCTCTGTGCTATTGGTTGGCGAAAGTGTTATTTCACCTTGATAAAAGCCATCAGTGGATATTTTACTTGGGTCAGCAGTAACTGTTAGCGTGTTATTAACTGAATCAGTAACTAGGGTTAACCAATCAACATTACTGTTTGCTTGCCATTCAAGTGTACTGGCTTTATTCGTTAGAATACTGACTGTGTGACTAAGCGTTGATTTGTCTACTTGTTCAGTAAATGTTAATGCTGAAATATCACTGAACAATCTTACTTCATCGACAGCTAATTCAATCACTATTTGTGTGTTTGAACCTGTTTCTGGATCTGTAATAGTAACAATTCCGGTAAATAACCCCCAACCTGAAATTTCATTAGAATCTACAGTGATTGTAAGTGTCTTACTATCTTCGGTGGTTTCTTGTGTAAAAGATAACCATGTAACATCTGAGGTTGCTTGCCATGATTCACTTACACCTGAAATAATAACTTCTTGTGTTTCTACGCTAGCATTACCAAATGTGGTATTAAAAGATAATTGTGTTGCGGATACATCAAACTGATCTAAAGTGATCATTTCTATTTGCGTGCTATTTGTTGCATTAACTAACAAGCGTTTATCATCAGCTGATATATCTATACTTGTCGGTTGTTGTCCACCAGTATTAAACGTTGAAGTAAGTTCAGCTTGTTCATTGTAGACATTAACAAGAAAACCAATTGCTGAATCAAAGCGTACATAATGAGCAAAATTATTTTTTGATTTATCAACGGCTATTGTTATCACGCCTTCAGTTTGCGGAAGCAAACCATTATCGGTAAATACTGTACCGTCAAAGCTGATATGTTCACTGGTCGGGCTGATTGCATAAATGATTGATTCGTTATTATTAACGACAAAATCCGATATTTGGTCGTCTTCTGTTAAAAGCTCAGGGCGATATTCATGAGATAACGTCGCAATGATTTCATCTTGGGTGAAATCGTTAATTTGCGCTGTATAACGTTTAATAGGGGTGGTTGATGAATCTAAGGTGTAGAGTGCACCTGTTTCGTTTGCTTGGTCAATGTTGAACGCTAAAGAAGTTAGATTAGGTTCTCTAAATAATAACTGTAAGTTATCATCGGCAAACTCTAATGCTTGCGTAACAATATAATCACGGCCGGAAAGTTGTACATAACGACTTGGTTCGAAATCAATGGTTGGATCTGTTATTTCAGTATAACTATAATCACTTAAATTAATGTCATAACGATGAACAACTTCTGTGGTTGTTTCGTCTTCATTGATAATTGTTTCTATCGCTTTTGTGAGTAATTTACTGCCATTAGGGTGGATTATAAATTGCTCAAGTAGCGTGTTTTCTGGGGCAACTGCTAAGGATGTTAATAATTCACCCGTGTATTGTTGATAGACTTGTAATTCATTGGCTGAACCCACATAAAAATAAGGCATGTTGGGTGCTGCAATCATAGTTCCATCATTTACCGTTATATCAGTAATAATTTGAGTTTCTGTTTCATTTACGCTTTTAAATAATGAAACAGGAAGTGTACTACCAATAACAACATCATTATCAACGGCACTTATTGTTATTTCGCTAGCACTTAACTCGTATTCAGGAGCAGCGTTAAGGTCAATCGCCACTGTTAGATAATCGTCATCAAGCTTGGTTAAGGTTAACCAAGTTGCTGAAGAGGTTGCCTGCCAATTAATTGCGACGGCACTATTGGTATTTACTTTTATGGTGTGTTCTAGCGCTGAAACATTCAATGTTGAAGTAAACGCTAAGCTTGCTTCACTAGTATATAAATACTGATTATCTAGGCCTACTTCAACAGGAATTAGTTTTGTATCACCTGTAGTTACCTCTGTGAGGGTAATATTTCCACTTGATAATTGTGCTGATGTAAAACTGCTAATATTCGGTGTTAACGTAATTGTTGCATCACCTGTACCTGAAGATGTATCGAAGGTTAACCAGTCAACATCGCTGGTTAATTGCCATTCATTAGTTTCACTGGTTATTGCAATTGTTTGGCTTTGAATTAATGTATCACCAAAAGTACCGCGAAAACTGACGAAATCTGTATCTATATTAGCTTGCCAAATGAGTAATGAAACGTCGATATCATGATGGACTAACGTCGTATTATTATCGGTTAATTCTCCCGTAGAAAAACGGAGTTTTGTTAAGTACTCGCCGATATTAATCTGATCAGCTTGCGTTAAATCAATATGAATTGTGGCAGAAGTAGCAGTCAAATCTTCAGTTCTAAATTCTAACCAGCCAACAGGATCAGTATCTGGCGCATACCCTACTAATATACCGTCACCGTTAAAGGTCACATTAACAGCAATTGAATGGTCAAATTCAGTAATTATTTCATTACTAAAACTAATGGTTGAAACATTAGCATTAATTGTATAAATCTTTTCTTTATCGCCACCACAGGCAGAGAGGAATAATGTTACACAAATAATGGTAAAAAATTGACTGAAGTTCTTAAAACATACCTTCATACAGATCCCTGTTTGTTCTGCTGATTATCTAGAAGCTTAGCGCTTACTTTATATCAACTTATTCTGCGTGATTATTGACACAAAGTAAAAACTTAATTACTTATGATGAAAGTAAACAATTGAGCACTATGATTATGTTTTAATTTAAGCCTAAAATATATTCATTGCGGTATTATTAAAGAACTGAAAAAAAATCAACAAATTGATTGGTATCTTCAAGCAGAGCTTGCGTATAATAAGTGTTTTGGCGAAAGTGATGATAAAGACCAAAAAAATAAAGCAAAACGTATTCGATTTATACAGCATCTAGGTTTCTCTTTTGATGAAATCACCCCGCTGACTAAATCCAACCGTTAGTAAGAACAAATAAACTTAAGAATTAACTTTTCAGAGAGTGAACATTCCCATGATTAATACTAGTGCCCAATTACGTCAGGCCTTTTTAGACTTTTACGCTTCCAAGCAGCATCAAATTGTTCCAAGTAGCTCACTAGTTCCTGGTAATGACGCGACGTTATTATTTACTAATGCCGGTATGGTGCCATTTAAAGATGTATTTCTCGGTGCTGAAAGCCGTAGCTATACTCGCGCAACATCTTCACAGCGTTGTGTTCGTGCTGGTGGAAAACATAACGATTTAGAGAACGTTGGCTACACGGCTCGTCATCATACTTTCTTTGAAATGTTAGGTAACTTTAGCTTTGGTGATTACTTTAAAGAAGATGCCATTCGTTATGCGTGGGAATTCTTAACAACAGTATTAGAGTTACCTAAAGAAAAACTGTTAGTCACTATTTATGAAAGTGACACCGAAGCTTTCGCTTTCTGGCGTGACGAAATAGGTATTCCTGTTGAGAAAATAATTAGCATAGGTGATAAGTCTCCTAGCAAACAGTATGAATCTGACAACTTTTGGTCAATGGGTGATACAGGGCCTTGTGGGCCATGTTCTGAAATATTCTATGATCACGGTGAAGGTATCTTTGGTGGTCCTCCTGGTTCTCCTGATGAAGACGGTGATCGTTTTATCGAGATCTGGAACTTAGTGTTCATGCAGTACAATCGCCACGCTGACGGTACAATGGAGGCGTTACCTAAGCCTTCTGTTGATACCGGCATGGGTTTAGAGCGTATTGCAGCAATAATGCAGGGTGTTCATAGCAATTATGAGATTGATATTTTCCAAGGGCTAATTAAAGATACAGCGGCACTTCTTCAATGTAGCGACCTTGAACATAAATCGCTACGCGTTATTTCTGATCATATCCGCTCATGTAGTTTTTTAATTGCTGATGGTGTTATGCCTTCAAATGAAGGGCGGGGTTATGTGTTACGTCGTATTATTCGTCGTGCTGTGCGTCATGGTCATAAGTTAGAAGCGAAAGGGCACTTCTTCCATAAGTTAGTCGCTTCGTTAGCAACACAAATGGGTGATGCTTATCCTGAACTTGTCAGCCAAAGAGCTGTTATCGAAAAAATATTACGTATTGAAGAAGAGCAATTTGGCCGCACCCTTGATCGTGGCATGGTCTTACTTGAAGATATGTTAGCCAATCTTAAAGGCGATACTATTTCAGGTGAAGATGCTTTCAAGCTATATGATACTTACGGATTTCCTGCTGATTTAACTGCTGATATAGCACGAGAGCGTCAATTGAAAGTTGATCATAAAGGATTTGATATTGCGATGGGTCTACAGCGTGAACGAGCGCAAAAAGCAAGTCAATTTGGTGCAGACTATAACGATCAGCTTAAGTCTGACCACACAACAGACTTTAAAGGTTATACCCGTAATGAATTCTCTTCAACAATTGTTGAATTATTCAATAGCGAAGCATCGGTTGCTGAATTAAAATCAGGCGAGCAGGGCATAGTTATTTTAGACAAAACGCCTTTTTACGCAGAATCAGGTGGTCAAGCTGGCGATCAAGGTTTGTTACATATTGATGACGGTGTTTTTGAAGTTCATGACACCACTAAAATGGGTAATGCATTTGCCCATAAAGGTATTGCACGCACTAACGTTGGTGTTAATCGTCGTGTGAAAGCCGAAATTAATATTGAACGTCGTGCCGGAATTGTTAAAAACCATACTGCAACACATTTGCTTCATACTGCATTACGTAATGTATTAGGTGATCACGTTACACAAAAAGGTTCACTTTGTGATGCCGATAAATTACGTTTTGATTTCTCTCACTTTGAAGGTGTAACCTCGGAAGAATTACAAACAGTTGAACGCTTAGTCAATCAACAAATTCGTAATAATCTAGCGCGTGAAACTGAACTTATGCAAATTGATGACGCTAAAGAAAAAGGCGCGATGGCATTATTTGGTGAGAAGTATGACGATGAAGTACGTGTGGTGACTTTAGGCGACTTCTCTACAGAGCTTTGTGGTGGTGTTCATGTTGAACGTACTGGAGATATAGGGTTTGTTAAAATAGTGTCTGAATCAGGTATTGCTGCGGGTGTACGTCGTATTGAAGCCGTTTCAGGTGAAGGTGCTCTTGCTTATACAGAACAGCAAAGCGCAAACTTATCGACAGTCGCTTCATTGGTGAAATCAGATATCGCTAATATGCCTGTTAAAGTCGAGCAATTAATTAGCCGTGGCAAGCAACTTGAGAAAGAAATCCAACTACTTAAACAACAATTAGCAGCTCAAGCAGGTTCTGATTTAATCAGCAAAACGGTTGATGTTAATGGTGTGAAAGTACTTATTGCTGATTTAGACGGTGCAGAGTCGAAAGCACTCCGTGGCATGATGGATGAGCTTAAGAATAAAATTGGCTCAGGTATTATATTACTGGGTACAGCAGCTGACGGTAAAGTAGGTTTAATTGCCGGAGTGACTAAAGACTTAACTGGAAAAGTAAAAGCCGGTGATTTAGTTAATAGTGCTGCTCAGCATGTTGGCGGAAAAGGTGGCGGACGTCCTGATATGGCTCAAGCCGGTGGTAGCCAACCAGAGAACTTAGCATTAGCGTTAGATTCAGCTAAAGCTTGGTTAACCGATAAATTGACATCATAAAATAATTAGTCTGTTTAATTTATTAAGGAGCTTTTCAGCTCCTTTTTTATTGGTAAATTTTTGATACTGTAAATCATGTCAAATATCTGTTAATTGTACGTTAGTCATATTTATTACAATATTAATAATAACAATTAGTTGTAATTATTTTAAAAAAATCACTTTATTGCTTGAATAAGCTTGTTAGAATGCCAATATTGGTTATAAGTACAAAGTAAATAACTTATTATCACTTGTGATACTAAATTCTTTGTAAATAGTGGAAAACTGAGTAGTAGTGAACTTAAGTAACTATTTTTTACAAAGTTTTTAATTTTTATTATGTACTTTTACCAAAATTAAACTAAATTTATTACTAGCTTATAATTTTTTAGTGGACTGGCTTTTAAACATAAAGGATATTTAGGATGTTAATTTTAACTCGTAGGGTTGGTGAAACGTTAATGATCGGTGACGAAGTTACCGTAACTGTTTTAGGTGTGAAAGGTAATCAAGTACGCATAGGTGTAAATGCACCGAAAGAAATCTCTGTTCATCGTGAAGAAATTTATATGCGTATACAGGCAGAAAAAACAGGTAGTGACAGTAGTGAAGATGATACAGGGAATAAGTTCTAGTTTCATTTATTGAACTCATTAAAATAAAGTCGGCATATGCCGACTTTTTTAATACTTAAAATATAGTTTTTATATCGTCAATTTATTGAATAATTCCTTTTGAAGCATGAAAAATAGCCTTCTTGGTGAAAATCTCAACAAACAGACTTAAAAGTGCAGAAAAATTGAAAAAAATGTTTGACTTATTTTCTCGATCCATTAGTATTCGCACCCACTGGAGATGTGACCGGATGGTCGAAGACACTGACCTGTTATGGGAGTATCTAGTTTGCAACTAGATTGAAGTTTCTTATTTAAAGTGTATGTTAAATACGCATTGAATATCAAAAGTAAGGAAGTAAATCTGGAGAGCTGTCCGAGTGGCCGAAGGAGCTCCCCTGCTAAGGGAGTAACGGCTTTAAATCCGTTCGAGAGTTCGAATCTCTCGCTCTCCGCCATTACTTTTATTGAAGGTAACTTTTTTAAAAGTAATAAACGCAAAGCAATTTGCTATCTTTAGACTAAGATATAAAACATAGTTCATGTGAGGGCGCGTAGCTCAGCTGGATAGAGTACCTGGCTACGAACCAGGCGGTCGCAGGTTCGACTCCTGCCGCGCCCACCACATTTGCTGAAAAGCTGAAATAAACCAACTTTCGAGTTGGTTTTTTTTCGCCTAAAATAAAGTGGATGAAGTTTTGAGTAAAAGGCTGCTGGATAGACTGAGTTTAGAAAAAGTGGCTACGAAACGAATCCCTTCCGGTCGCAGGTTCGACTCCTGCCGCGCCCACCACATTTGCTGAAAAGCTGAAATAAACCAACTTTCGAGTTGTTTTTTTTTCGCCTAAAATAAGTGTTTTAAAATTATCCTAAAAACGATAAATGCTAATCAATACGTAAATGATTACTTAACAATGTTTGGGTAAAAGAGGTTTTCAAATAGAAACCGCGAGGAAGCGTTTGAAAAGGTTGGCCGTGCTTATTAAATGCTTTAGTTTTGGCTTGGCTGTTTGCTGCTTTAGGGCGAAGTTGTAACACTTGGCCGTGTTTACCTGAAATATTCTCTACTTCCCCTAAAACTATCATGTCAGTAAGCTCTTGCCAATCAAGTGAGAGTAGATGTTCCTCTTCAGGTGAAGGTGACCAAATAAATGGTGTGCCTACCATGCGCTCACCAATAGGGATATGGCGCTCCGAAATAACAGGTACCCATAAAACGCGGGCCATTTTATTTCGAATATGGCTCGTTTCCCAACTTGCACCAACTAGCCCTGTTAACGGTGCGACACAGACAAATGTCGTTTCTAATGGTTTGCCTTGTGTATTAATGGGTAATGACTTCAATTCAATACCTAAGTGAGGAAAATCTGGTTCGGGTTTTGAACCTGCACTTGCCCCTAATACTTGTTCAAGTAATAGGCCTATCCAACCTTTCTCACGTGTCAAATCTTTAGGTACAACAACACCGGCTTGCTCAGCAATCTCTGCTAAAGTTAATCCGGCAAGTGCTTGGGCTCTTTGTAATAATGCATTTTCGGTTGTGGGTATATTAATTTTAATGAGTAAAGCTCTTTAATAGGGACTTTTCTTTGTTGAGTATAAAGATTCAGAACATTTCAGGCTACGGTCAAGAGAAAATAAAAAATTAATTAATTGCTCGCAAGCCCAGATTATGGAAGAATCAGTTAATATTTTAAGAAAGTTATTGGGAATTCCTTTGATAGATGCCGAAGGCTATCGAGCTAATGTCGGCATAGTCATAATCAATGATAGAGGACAAGTATTTTGGGCTAGGCGTTATGGTCAACACTCGTGGCAGTATCCACAAGGTGGTGTTGATGAAGGGGAAACAGCAGAAGAAACCATGTACCGAGAATTACACGAAGAAGTGGGATTGAAACCGGAACATGTCAAAATTGTTGCTTCAACTAAACACTGGTTAAGATATAAATTACCAAAACGTTTAATTAGACATGAAAGTAAACCTGTTTGTATTGGGCAAAAACAGAAATGGTTTTTACTCAAGTTAACTGCAGAAGAATCTGCAGTTGATTTACTTCACTCTGACCATCCTGAATTTGATGATTGGCGTTGGGTAAGTTACTGGTATCCAGTCAGACAAGTTGTCTCTTTTAAGCGTGAAGTTTACCGTAAAGTTATGAAAGAATTTGCTCAGGCTTCAATGCCTTCTTATCGTCATCATAATCGTAAACGCCGTAATTGATTATTATTATGTAGCAGTTGCTTTAAGATTTAAAACATAAATGTACGATAGCTTGC
Organism: uncultured Colwellia sp.; assembly: GCA_913020705.1. The sequence goes on along the minus strand of CAJWBY010000011.1, from coordinate 34,047 downwards.
TTGCAAGCTATTTTTATTTGAGGGACAACATGTTAACAACCTTACGTAGAATTGTTCTTGAGTTTAGCCAAAACGCTGAACTAAACAGTGCTTTACATCGTATGGTGGAACAAATAAAAGAAACGCTAAAGACAGATTGTTGTTCAATCTATCTAGCAGATCATATTAAACAGCATTTCTTACTCGTCGCTTCTGATGGGTTAGCCGAAAGCTCATTAGGCCAAACAACTATTGGCTTTACAGAAGGGTTGGTTGGCTTAGTTGGTCAACGCGAAGAACCACTCAATATTGCGAATGCACAGAATCACCCTCAATTTATTCATGCCCCCGAAGTAGAAGAAGATGAATTAAATGCTTTTTTAGGCACCCCAATTATTCATCGTCGTAAAGTGCTTGGTATACTTTCAATTCAGCAAAAGCAAGCACGATACTTTAATGAAAATGAAGAAGCTTTTTTAGTAACATTATCTGCTCAGCTCGCTGCATCTTTGGCAAATGCAGAAGCGAGTTTATTAATAACTGAACAAGATGCTAACAGTCATTTAAAAAAAGCCTTACACGGTGTTGCTGGTTCCTCAGGCGTAACAGTTGGAGAAATGTTTGTTGTTTATCCTGCCGTAAGTTTAACGACTATTTCTTTAAAGCGAACTAAAGCTCCTAAGCTAGAGCTCCAACTTTTTAATGAAGCAGTGGCTAAAACGTTAGTTGACTTCGATTTTATGGCAAAAAAACTTCAAGGTATTATCGCAGATAACTTTCTAGATATTTTCGATATGTATAAGCAACTATTAGATAATGCTAATATCAGTAAAGAAGTATCAGAAAAAATCAAATCAGGTTGGACAGCTGAAAGTGCATTAAAGCTAATAGTAGATGGTTATGTCACTCAATTTGAAGCACTTGAAGACAATTATTTACGTGAAAGAGCAAGTGATATAAGAGATCTTGGCGATCGTTTATTACTTAACTTAAAGCAATTAAACATCAATGAACAAGAGTTACCTAAGGAGTTTGTTCTTGTTGCTGAAGAAGTTACGGCTTCTATGCTAGCGCAATACCAGCATCAAGGGTTAAAAGGTGTCGTTTCACTTCATGGCTCTAATAATTCTCATGCGGCTATTTTAGCGCGAGCATTGGGTGTCCCGGCTATAATGGGTATTGAAAAAATTCCGCTTAGTCAATTACACCAAAAAGAATGCATTGTTGACGGTTACAGTGGCGAGCTTTTTGTTCAGCCAAATGAAGCGTTACGACAAGAGTATCATCACTTAATCAAAGAAGAACTTCTCCTAGCGGATAAAGTGAAAACAGTTCAGAAACTCCCTGCAATAACAAAAGATGGTCACGCAATTGAACTCCAACTGAATGCAGGACTTTCTTCTGGTTTTGAGCACTCAGAAAACTCTGGAGCGATGGGGATCGGTTTATATCGAACTGAAATCCCTTTTATGAACAGAAGTTGTTTTCCTTCTGAATCAGAACAGACACAACTTTATAAACAAGTATTAAGCGCTTTTCCCAACCAATCGGTAACGATGAGAACGTTGGATGTTGGAGGCGATAAATCGTTACCATATTTTCCAATCAATGAAGATAACCCTTTTCTTGGTTGGCGAGGTATACGTATAACGCTTGATCATCCTGAAATATTTTTATTGCAAGTACGAGCAATGTTACGAGCAAATGTCGGGCAGGACAATTTACAAATTATGTTGCCCATGATTTCTAGTATTTTAGAAGTAGAAGAGGCTACTCGCCTAATAAATCAAGCTTATTATGAATTATCGACAGAACTTGATTTTACCAATGATGATAAACTTCCACGGCCTAAAGTCGGTATCATGATTGAAGTTCCTGGCATTATTTATCAACTGCCAGAGTTGGCAATAAAAGTTGATTTCTTTTCAGTGGGCAGTAATGATTTAACACAGTATTTATTAGCCGTTGATCGAAATAATGCGCGGGTTTCAGGATTATATGATTCATATCACCCCGCCGTTTTAAGAGCACTCAATCATATTGCTGAACAATCAATTCGTTCATCCGTTCCGTTGAGTCTATGTGGTGAATTAGCAAGTGAACCAGCAGGTGCTTTATTATTATTAGCGATGGGTTATGACAAACTGAGTATGAACCCGCATAATATCGCAAAAATTAAATGGGTGATCCGCCATGTTGATTTTCATCAAATAAAAAGGATGTTGGAGGATGTGCTCACACTCTCTACCTCTAAACAAGTACATAGTTTTTTAAATGAACAACTTGAACAATTTGGTTTAGGTGGCTTTGTACGTGCAGGAATGTAGTTATCTCCCTTTATTTTAACTGAAAAAGCAGTAAATATGTTATTAAGTGTATTTCTAATTTGTGTCTTACTTGGCTCTGTTGTTGGCTTTTTTGCGGGGTTATTAGGTATTGGCGGTGGGCTAATCATTGTTCCTGCTCTGGTATATTTATTACCACAGTTGGGTGTTGAAGCGAACTTGGTTATGCCCATGGCACTTGGTACGTCGTTAGCAACGATTGTTGTTACTTCATTTTCAGCCTCTTTGGCGCATCACCGTAATAAAAACATACCCTGGCCACTTGCAAAAAAATTAATGATTGCTATCGCATTAGGCTCATTACTCGGCGCCTTCATTGCGGATGTGCTTTCTATTGAAGCACTGAAAAATACTTTTGCCGTTGCTGTTTTTTTACTTTCATCTTATATGTTTATTGCAATACATAATGCGAAGAAAAATAAAATGATTGTAAACAATGAGGATGAAAAACTCCCTTCAAATATCATTGTTAAAAGTATCGGTTTTTTTACGGGTATTTTAGCAAGCCTTATGGGAATTGCAGGAGGGGCCATTCTTATTCCTATACTCAGTTATTATAAAGTGCCTTTACGTCATTCCATTGGAGTTGCTACTGTAAGCGGTATGGTCGTTGCCATTTTTGGTGTTGCCGGTTACATAATTGCTGGTTTTGGAAAAGTAAACTTGCCCGAGTACAGCTTAGGTTATGTATACCTACCTGCGTTGTTAGGTATCATTATAACGTCATCTTTTTTTGCCCCTGTTGGTGTTAAAGCTGCGACAAAATTACCTGTGCGAACGATTAAAAAAGCATTTGCGGTTTTTTTGATGTTAGTGGCTGTAAAAATGATACTAAGCTAAGAGAATAACGTATAAAATATTATCTGTTTAAAATTGAATGTTTTTTAGAGAAGGAAACAAAGTGAAAGCATATTTAGATTTAATGCAACATGTTCGTGATAACGGTGTTGAGAAATCAGACCGTACAGGCACAGGTACTAAAAGTGTTTTTGGTTATCAAATGCGTTTTGATTTAGCTAAAGGCTTTCCGCTGGTAACTACTAAAAAATGCCATTTAAAATCAATTATTCATGAGTTGTTATGGTTCATCAAAGGTGAATCAAATATTGCTTATTTAAGCGAAAATGGCGTTAAAATTTGGGATGCTTGGGCAACTGAAGACGGTGAACTTGGTCCTGTCTATGGCGTTCAATGGCGTAATTGGCCATCAACGAATGGCGAAACAATTGACCAACTTGCACAACTTATTCATGATTTGAAAACGAACCCTGATTCTCGTCGTCATATTATTACGGCTTGGAATCCTTCCTTGTTACCTGATACGTCTATAAGCCCTTCAGAGAATGCAGAACAAGGTAAACAAGCCTTACCACCATGCCATACACTTTTTCAATTTTATGTATTAAATGGCAAACTTTCATGTCAGCTTTATCAGCGAAGCGCAGATATATTTTTAGGTGTCCCTTTTAATATTGCCAGCTATGCTTTGTTTACTATGATGATTGCACAAGTATGTGATTTAGAATTAGGGGATTTTGTTCACACCTTTGGTGATGCTCATTTGTACTTAAATCACATGGAACAAGTTAACGAACAACTATCTCGTTCTCCGTTAGCGCTTCCTACGATGAAAATTAATCCTGATGTAGACAGTATTTTTGATTTTACTTTTGAAGATTTTGAGCTGGTGGATTATCAATCTCACGCACATATAAAAGCACCAATTTCAGTCTAGTAAAATTTATCAGATTAAAAAAGGAACCGAATGGTTCCTTTTTTATGTTCATGGTGAACGGTATAGGCTTGAAGAATAAATGACAATAAACGTAAATTCATTCATAGGCTATAATTGTAAATAAGCAGTAATTTGTTTAATAAATACACCATATTGAAAATATTAATGTTAATTGAGCTAAAATATTATTAGAGACAAAAAAGTGTGCTATTTTGAAGTATATAAATAATAAATCATGATAATAATTAAGGTGGGATTATGGGAACGGAAAACGCCCTTTATACAATTTTAGTCGAAAAAATTAAGCAAGATGCGCTAGTGCTACCAACTTTACCTGAAATTGCGCTGAAAGTGCGTAAAGCTGCAGATGATCCTGAAATTAATTTGAATCAAATGAGTGACATTATTGGACAAGATCCCGCATTATCTGTTGGGATGTTGAAAGTTGCTAATAGTGCTATTTTAGGCCGTGCTGTAAAAGTAGAATCAGTTAATCAGGCCGTTACACGTATTGGACTGCGTCAAATTAAAAGTATTGCTACTGCGATGGCTCTAGAGCAAGTGTTTGTTTCTAACAATGAAATTGTTTCAATGTATATGAAAAAGTCTTGGAGCAAAACAGTTGACGTAGCTTCTGTTGCCATCTGTTTAATGACTTTTTATATGAAAGTGCATAAACACTCATCATTAACGTTAGATACATTAACGTTAGCTGCTTTGATTCACAATATCGGCGTACTACCAATTTTGACTGAAGCTGAAAGTCATCCTGATGTATTTGCCAATCCAACATTTTTGCAGCAAGCTATTATCAAATTAGCTGGGAGTATTGGTGGAGAAGTATCTGAAGCTTGGGGCTTCTCTGAGGAGTTCACTACATTGGTTACGAGTTGGAGTGACTTAACAGTACTGCCACCAGAGACGCATTATTTAGACTTTATTCGTGCAGGTGCTATTTATCATGGTATCTTCAAAAATGCATCTACCCGTGAAGTGCTATTAAAAAGTTATGTCAATAAAGGTATTTTACCTGATGTAAACTTTATGGATACCGATGAATTTAAAAATATGGTTACTGATGTGAAAGCGATGTTTACCTAATCCAACTCAAATTATTAAATAATAAAAAGCCCTGATATATCAGGGCTTTTTTATGTTTAGGCTAATATGAAATTTTCAAGATTACACTTGGAATATAACCAAAAGCAAAATGACTTATTTAGTTAGCTTCACTTAGTCCTTGGTTGATATTGATCAAGTCTTGCTCACTAATGGTACCTGCAGCACGTTTTAATGACAAAATGTTCTGAACATAATTATAACGAGTTGAAGACAAATTACGTTTTGCATTATATAAATTACGCGTGCTATCTAAAACATCGACGATAGTACGAGTACCCACTTCAAAACCTGCTTCGGTTGCTTTTAAGGCACTCTCGGCACTGACAACTGATTGCCCTAATGCTTTTATTGCCGAAACTGCAGCAATAACCGTGTTATAAGCGTTTCGTGTATTACGAACAACATTACGATGCGTCTGTTCTAAATCTTGACTAGCTGCAACGTAATTGCTTTGTGCTTGACGAACAGCACTCGATGTTGCCCCACCTGAATAAATAGGCACATTTAAAGTAATACCTATAGATTGGCTGTCTGAATCCGTAGAGGTTTGAGGTGTGGAAAATAAGTTATCCGTATTTGCTTTTCCGTAACTACCATTTAGGCTGAGTGTCGGATAGTGACCAGACGTAGCAACATTGATATTTTCTTTTGCTATATCGACTGCAATTTTCTGTGCAATTAATTCTAAATTTTTAGCTTCTGCAGTTTGTTGCCATTCATTAGCGCTATCAGGCACTGGACGAGACGTACTAAAACGCTCTGTATTTAAAATATTTAAATTTCTTGGATAAATATTTGTAATTACACGTAAAGCTTCTTCGGCAGTAAATACACTGTTTTCTGCGCGAATTTCTGATGTGACGGCATTATCATATTGTGCTTGGGCTTCATGTACATCGGTAACCGCTGTTAGACCAACAGAATAACGCTGTTTTGTTTGTTCTAATTGACGTTCAATGGCCGCTTTCTCTGCTTTTGCAAAATCTAAATCGTCTTTCGCACTTAACACATCAAAATAAGCAGTCGTTACACGAACAATTAAGTCTTGTTTGGCTACTTGGTAAGAAACATCACTTTGATGTGCCGATTTTTTAGCGTTATCTAATTTTAACCAAGAAGAATGTTTGTATAGGTCCATGGATAACGTTAAACCGTAACTCATTTGTTCGGTTTTAGATGTTGTATTACCTTCAACGCCGCCTTTGCTTTTTAAATAGCCAGCAGAACCACTAAGACCAGGCAGTAAAACAGATCTCGCTTGAACAATACCTTCTTTTGATGCGTTATATAAAGCTTTAGACTTCAATACCGTAGGGTCGTTTTTTTGTGCTTGATTGTATACGCTCAATAAATCTTCAGCGTTAGCTAACGTTGTATTAGTTGCGCAAATCAAACCGATGATTAGTGCCGAAATTGTTTTTTTCATGAGAGAACTATTCCTTTGAGTGTGCCATGTACTCTATATTAATATGCTACTATCGTATCTTTATTTTCGAATTAGCTAAATATAATAAGTGTTTACGAATGCATTCTAGTGTAACAAAATGTTATATTCTTATGTTGTTATTACTATAACATCATCATCTATATAAAGTTTTCATTATTAACGCAAAAAGTCAATTTATGTATAAAAAAAGCACAGGATTATTGAGTTTTACGCATGAAGACGTAAAAATCCACCTTAAAAAAACATGTTATCAAGGTTTTTTCAAGATGGATGAGTATCATTTAAGTCATCAATTATTTAATGGTGGTGAAAGTAAAATACTCTCCAGAGAGGTATTTGAGCGCGGCCATGCCGTGGTTGTGATACCTTATGATGCGAAAAATGACCGAGTTGTATTACTCGAACAATTTCGCTCTGGTGCTATAGGTTATGGTGACACCCCATGGTTATTAGAATTTGTTGCGGGTATGTTTGGTCAAAATGAATCTCCTATTGAAGTTGCGATACGTGAAGCTAAAGAAGAAGCTGATTTAACGTTAAATGAAACTCAAATAGATAAAGTGATGGAATACTTTTCAAGTCCAGGTGGTACGAGTGAAGTAATGCACTTATATGTAGCCAATGTAAACAGCGAAAATGTAGGTGGTGTACATGGTTTAGTATGTGAAGGGGAAGATATTTTGTTACATGTCATGCAAAGAGAAAAGGCATTCTCACTTTTAAACGCTGGTAAAATCACCAATTCAGCGACAATAATTGGGTTACAATGGTTACAGAATAATTATCATCAATTACAGAAAAACTGGTCATCGTAAATGACAATGCAAAGTAAGAAATATCACCCTAAATTATCAACATTGATGAACCTTTGTGAAATCAACTATATGTTGTTAATACGCTTACTTGCGAACAATGATGATGAAGAAGTTATTGGTAAAGAAAGAAAATTTTTTATTTCCGATTTTTTAGCTTATAACATAAAAACCCTTGAAGTTACTCGTTACACAAGTTTAATTAGCATTTGCCAAGAAATGCCTAACGCTAACCAAACAAATGAAGAAAACCATCAAAATTTAGATGAAGATAATAAGAAAGGTTTATTGTCTTCTATTTTGCACCCTAAAATGACAATACGTTTATATCATGATGCCCGAATGGCAGAAGTGATCAGTAACCAAGATATCAGACAAGTAAAACCGCGTTATGATTACCCCAATAATAAAATGCATTTACCTGATGAAAAAGAGCAAATTAATATATTTCTAAAAGAATGGCTGCAACTTTGTTTAAAGTTAGGCCAAGTCAATTTATCACTTTTTGAGTAATACTCTTGTTACCTGTTTATAAAATAGCCCAAATTACTGATTGTCATTTATTCTGTCAAACTGATGCATTACATTATGGTGCTAACGTGTACCAAAATTTAATTTCTGTTTTACAGGAAATTAAAAATCAGTCGGACGTACAAGTCATTGTCTTTACCGGTGACATTACCCAAGACCATAGCGAAGCGTCTTATCAACTTTTTGTCGAAGCCGTTCATAAAAGTGGAGTCAAAGTCCCTTTCTATTATTTAGCCGGTAATCATGACGAACATGAGTTACTTGATAAGTATTTATCAATTCCGCCTTTTAAACGTGACAAGATAATAACCCATCAAGATTGGCAAATCGTTTTACTGAACAGCAAGAGTGATACACCAAAAGGGTTAGTAACTCAGTGTGATTTATTAGCATTAGATTCAATCATCGATATCCAGAAATATCAGTTACTCATGATGCATCATCATCCATTAGATGTTGGCTACTTTATGGATAAACATGGCTTAGAAAATCAAACACAATTCTGGCAGACGATAAACAAATTTTCGAGTATTAAAGGGATAAGTTGTGGACATGTTCACCAATCTTTAACTTTATATTCAGAGAAGAAACCGTCAATACCATTATTTACATGTCCAGCAACATCTATCCAATTCGATACTACTAAAAGTAGTGGTGCATCAAATGGACAGAGCGCTGGATACCGTATCTTTTCTTTGTTTGCAGACGGAAAAATAAATTCCGACAGCTGTTTCTTATCAAGAGAACACAATGTCAAATCGTATTAATATTTTATATTTACATGGTTTTAATTCATCACCCCAATCGATGAAAGCACAATTAACTCAAAACTATTTCAGTGAAAATTTTTCTGATGTTTCTTTTTTCTGTCCTCAATTAGCTTCTTCACCAGAAGCTATTATTGAACAGCTGACTGCATTAATAGCTTCAGAAAGTGACGGGGAAAGTCTTTGGCATTTTATAGGTTCTTCTTTAGGAGGATACTTTTCAACATATTTATCAGAAAAATATCAAAGTAAAGCGGTGTTAATAAATCCTGCGGTTAAACCTTTCAAGCTGTTAGTTGATTATTTAGGTGAGCAAACTAATCCTTATACTGGGGAAGTTTATTCCATCGAACCACACTCTATAAAAACGTTAAAGCGTATTGAACAGAAAATTATTTCGAAAAATAATTACTTGGTCATGGTACAAACAGGCGATGAAGTGTTAGATTATCAAGAAGCTGTCGATAAATATTTTAACTGCCAAATAATTGTACAACAAGGTGGTGATCACAGCTTTATTGATTACTCGAAAATGTTACCTAAAATTGCGATGTTTTTTAACTTATAAAACATTTTTTATCATAATAATTATTAGATTGGTTAAATGAGCGAACAATATAATTCAGACTCCATTGAGGTACTCAGTGGCTTAGACCCAGTACGTCACCGTCCTGGCATGTATACAGATACAGCCCGTCCAAATCATCTAGGCCAAGAAGTTATTGATAACTCGGTGGATGAAGCTTTAGCGGGCCATGCGCAAAATATCACGGTCGTACTCGATAAAGATCAATCATTAGAAATTATTGATGATGGTCGAGGTATGCCAACCGATATTCATCCGGAAGAAGGTGTTTCGGGTGTTGAGCTTATTTTCTGTAAACTTCATGCTGGTGGTAAGTTTTCTAATAAAAACTATCAATTTTCTGGTGGTTTACACGGTGTAGGTATTTCTGTTGTAAATGCACTTTCTACGCGGGTAGATGTTTCTGTTCGTCGCGATAGCAAAGTATATGAAATGGCTTTTGAACACGGTGAAAAAGTTGAAGAGTTACATGAAACGGGCACGGTTGGTCGAAGAAATACCGGATCGCGCGTAAAGTTTTGGCCTGACCCTAAATATTTTGATAGCGCTAATTTCTCAGCTAAACGCTTGGTACATTTATTAAAAGCAAAAGCTGTTTTATGTCCCGGTTTAACGATTAAGTTTCATGATAAAAATGAAGACAAAAAATACCAATGGTTCTACGAAGACGGATTAGTTGACTACCTAAAAGACTCTCTTAAAACCTGCATTTGTTTACCCGAAGAACCTTTTGTTGGCACCTTTACCTCTTCGCATGAAGCAGCTGATTGGGCGGTAACTTGGCTTTCTGAAGGTGGAGAGGGTATTGGCGAAAGTTATGTTAATTTAATACCAACGATTCAAGGTGGTACACACGTTAACGGTTTGCGCCAAGGTTTATTAGAATCAATGCGTGAGTTTTGTGAATTTCGAAACCTCATTCCTCGTGGCGTAAAACTAACTCCAGATGATATTTGGGATAAGTGTTCGTATATATTATCGGTAAAAATGCAAGAACCACAATTTGCTGGCCAAACGAAAGAGCGATTATCTTCTCGTCAATGTGCTGCATTTGTTACCGGAGTTGTAAAAGATTCTTTTAGTTTATGGTTAAATGAACATACTGAAATAGCAGAGAGCCTTGCTGAGTTTTGTATTTCAAATGCTCAGCGTCGATTACGCGCAAGTAAAAAAATTATTCGTAAAAAAATCACACAAGGACCTGCTTTACCTGGGAAATTAACTGATTGCGGTAGTCAGGATATTACTCGAACTGAATTGTTTTTGGTGGAAGGTGACTCAGCTGGTGGCAGTGCTAAACAAGCGAGAGATCGTGAATTTCAAGCAATCATGCCATTACGCGGTAAAATTTTAAACACTTGGGAAGTCGATTCCGGTCAAATACTGGCATCACAAGAGGTTCATGATATTTCAGTCGCATTAGGCATTGATCCAGATAGTGATGATCTATCTGAATTACGGTACGGGAAAATTTGTATTCTTGCCGATGCCGATTCTGATGGGCTACACATAGCTACACTTTTATGTGCATTGTTTATGCAGCATTTTTTAACTCTTGTACAGCAAGGGCACGTTTATGTTGCTATGCCACCTTTGTACCGAATAGATATTGGTAAGGAAGTCTTTTATGCGTTAGATGAGGAAGAAAAAGACGGTATTTTAGATCGCATAGAAGCTGAGAAAAAACGTGGCAAAGTGAATGTTCAACGTTTTAAAGGATTGGGTGAAATGAATCCTTTACAATTGCGTGAAACTACAATGGACCCTAATACTAGGCGTTTAGTACAATTAACGGTAGACGAGCACTCTGAAACAATGGAACTTATGGATATGTTGCTTTCGAAAAAACGGAGTCCTGACAGAAAAACATGGCTACAAAGCAAAGGCGATATGGTGGAAATCTAATTATATTTTCCACTTGAACAATTAATTCATAAAAAATTAATATTAAAAGAGTATGGTTTTTGCCATACTTTTTTCTTTCATAAAGAATAGTTATGATTTTGTTCCAAACAAATCATAGACACTCCGCCCATAGAGGCAATAGTGCGGTGACATTGATGCCAATGAGCGATATGTCCGAAGATATAAATTTTAGGAAATGTTATGACAATTAAAGTAGGTATTAACGGTTTTGGCCGTATGGGGCGTTTGGTATTACGCGCAGCATGGCAATGGCCTGAAATTGAATTTATTCAGATTAATGATCCAGCGGGGGATGCCAAAACACTCGCCCATTTATTAAATTTTGATTCGATTCATGGTCGTTGGGCGTTTGAAGCACAAGTCGATAATAATCAAATTGTTGTATGTGATGAGTCTGGCGAACATAGAATCAACATTAGCCAAAACTTAACTATCGCTGAAACAGATTGGTCACAGTGTGATGTAGTGGTTGAAGCCTCAGGCGTTATGAAAACGACCAAACTATTAAACGCTTATTTAGATCAAGGCGTTAAACGGGTTATGGTTACAGCACCGGTGAAAGAAGAGGGCATTTTAAATATTGTGATGGGTGTTAATCACCAACTTTATAATCAAGAAGAACACAAAATAGTTACTGCTGCTTCTTGTACGACAAATTGTCTTGCACCGGTCGTAAAAGTATTGCAAGACAGTGTCGGAATAAAGCACGGTAGCATGACGACGATTCACGATATTACAAATACGCAAACTATCCTTGATGCACCTCATAAAGATTTGAGAAGAGCGAGAGCTTGTGGCCAAAGTTTAATTCCAACGACTACGGGATCTGCAACCGCTATTACCCATATATTTCCTGAGTTACAGGGTAAATTAAATGGTCATGCCGTAAGGGTCCCATTAGCTAATGCGTCAATCACAGATTGTGTTTTTGAACTAAACCGTGCAGTAACCGTTGAAGAAATTAATGAATTAATGGCAACGGCTGCGCTTGGAGAGTTGAAAGATATTCTCGGATTTGAAGAACGACCACTAGTTTCTGTTGATTATAAAACGGATCCACGTTCATGTATCGTGGATGCATTATCGACCATGGTGGTTAATGACACGCAATTGAAAATGTACTTATGGTATGACAATGAATGGGGGTATGCCAACCGAGCTGCTGAGTTGATGCGTTTAGTTGGACTTTCTGATCTTAACAACGAGTTTCAATAAATATTAGAGTGACTTTTCAGTTTTTGAAAACGCTGAGTAACTCATCAGCAAGTTATAATACCCATTGAAAAATGCAATAATTGATACCTTTATGCTAAAAAGATTAACCGCACTGCCTAGTGCGGTAAAACAGTACTTATTAATTACTTCTAATTATTGGTTCTTCACCTTAACCGATGGTGCGCTTCGCATGTTGGTGTTGTTGCATTTTCATCATTTAGGATATGCACCTCTTGCCATTGCAATGTTGTTTTTGTTTTATGAAATTTTTGGTGTTATCACAAACCTTGTCGGGGGATGGTTAGGCGCGCGTATTGGTTTAAATAAAACCATGAACATTGGTTTGTTTACCCAAGTTATTGCGTTGTTAATGCTTACCGTACCTGAACAGTATTTAACTGTAGTTTGGGTGATGCTGGCACAGGCATTGTCGGGTATTGCTAAAGATCTTAATAAAATGAGTGCTAAAAGTAGTATCAAAACACTGGTTCCCACAAATGATGAGACTCAACACCAGACAGGTCTTTTTCGGTGGGTTGCTTATCTCACAGGTTCAAAAAATGCATTAAAAGGTTTAGGTTTTTTTCTTGGGGCATTATTACTCAGTACCGTGGGATTTTCCGGCGCTATGCTGATAATGGCGAGTGTTTTAGCCATTATTTTTTTACTCAGTCTTATTTTATTGCAAGGTGATTTAGGTAAAGCAAAACAAAAAGTTAAATTCATACATATATTCTCAAATCATGCCTCATTAAATTATTTGGCAGGAGCGCGTCTCTTCTTATTTGCTGCTCGAGATATTTGGTTTGTAGTAGCATTGCCAATATATTTGGTGAGTACTTTAGGGTGGCAGCATACCAATGTCGGTATATTTATGGCGCTATGGGTTATCGGTTACGGCATTATTCAAGGCTTAACACCTAAATTATTTATTAAAAATAGCCAACATAATATTAACGGAAATCTACTTTTTAATTGGGGGGGGATTTTATCAAGCGTTACTTTATTACTCGCGCTGATGATGCTTTATTCCACAACATTAAATCTGAGTGCAGAATCAATTATCATCGTTGGTTTATTTATCTTTGGTGGCGTTTTTGCTGTCAACTCAGCGCTACACAGCTACGCTATTGTGGCAATGGCAAAAGAAGACGGAGTATCTATGGATGTTGGCTTTTATTACATGGCCAATGCTTTAGGAAGGTTACTAGGTACAGTAATGTCAGGAGTTATCTATCAATTCACTAATCTCGCAACATGTTTAATCATTTCTGCAATATTTGCGGTACTTTCAGCATTTCTTATTAAGAAAATTTCAATAGCACCGCAAAAAAACTAATAACGTACTGCTAAGTCATCTAACTGAATATTCCCGAGTAACTGTCCATCTATGGTAATAGCTTGAGCGCTCTGTTGAGATACTTGCGTCACTTTTACCGTATATGGGCTAACATTAAAACCTGCATAGGTTTTACCTGAGTCAGTCATAATATTACCTAAATGCAAGAGAGAAAACTCATCGCCAACTTTTACGCCATGTCGTTTACCTAAGTTAATCGTTAATGAATTGCCCGCTACTTGTACTATTTTGCCTCTGGTTGGCTGACACATCATATTTTCGTCTATATCAATGATCATCTCGCCTAATACTTTTTCAATGTTCATACCGTATTGGCTTTGCCAAAACACTTCACTATGCACATCAATGTTTTGACGCTTTCCGAATTCCCAAGGGGCAGAACTATGGTATTTTTTATTGAAAACTAACTCACCGTTACTACCGTTGTATATGTATAAACTGACGCTAAACTGTCGTTTAAAAACGTCTTCTTCCCAAAAAGACCATCCGTTAGTTGATGATTGTTCGAAGCTTACATCATTAATTTCAGAATACATTACATATTGAGTGTCACTGATATTTGATAACGACATTGTTAAGCTCTTTATTGCTTCAACTTGAAGACTATTGTTCAAGCGAGAAAATTGCGCTTTTTCTCGTAATAATAATTTTGTATCTAGGTAAATACCCTCATTGTTAATCTTATGAGCAAGTTTCTCCATTAACTTACTATCAAGTGGGTAAATATTGCCAATATTCGCTTGCTCTCTATGCATTAGGTTACTACGCGTTATCAATAAAGATTTCCGGTAGTCAGAAGAAAAGCATTGTTTATTTTGCGGGAAAATATCAGCACGGATAGTAACGGTTACTAAATTTCCTTCATATGTTTCATCGACTAGCTCAAAAGAGTTGACGGTACCACTTGCGCGAATATTTATTTCATTTTGTGTCAATAAACCGTTCACTGTTTTTTGAACACTGGAAACCGAAGCTCCAGCCACTAATAGTGCTTTTTTTAATGCATTCTCCATCGCTAACGTTTTTGCCCGTTCACTATCTCCTTGCATGACTACTGACTTTCCTTGAGCTTCATACCATTGTGCTATGGCTGAATTAGTCATGAAAAATAGAAGTAGTGCTGATATAAATAAGCGCATATGAAGTCCGTCAGTAAAAAGGGTTTAATATTTGCTTATGAATATGCAGTTTCTATGCCCATTTATTTTTATAGTGTAACGGGTATATATATTGGCGCGATTTGTGCTTTATTTCTATCATATACAATTTGATGTCGATGAACGATATTAATCTTAGACTTACTATTCGCTAATAATAGCAATTAAGGGGAGCTCAATGAAAAAGTGGCTTATTCCATTATTTATTCCTACGCTGATGTCCTGTTCATCTATGAACTTTATGAGTGAAGAGGACAACTTTTATAAATCTAAGCAAGAAGTAAAAGGTGAAATTGACAGTTTTAATTTACCAAGACACGCAATAGCTGATGTTGTTAAAGGGCTTACTTATCAAATGCTTGAAAGCAGTTCTTTTGTTAACCCCAAAACGCCTATTGCGGTTGCTTCATTTGTTGAATTAGAAGACCTAGAGTCAACAAATTGGCTAGGTAATCAAATATCAGAAAACTTCGTACATGAATTACAACGTCATGGTTTAGTTGTTATTGATTTTAAAACGACGGGGCATATTCGTGTCACTGCAAAGGGTGATTATGTATTTAGTCGTGATTGGAAAGAATTACCAGAACGCCAGATTATTGACTACGTAGTAACTGGAACCATGATGGAACAAGAAAATGGTGTGATGATTAATGCTCGTATGATTGGTATGCAATCGCGTGTCGTTGTTGCTACAGCGCAATCATTTATTCCAAGTTGGGTCATCGGTGAACAAATTAATCAAGATGAAAGTGTGCGGATTAAAGATGGACTCATTATTAGAAACAGCGTTATGTTGGCTGAAGACGAGCGTTCAATTGAAATCGTTAACTAATAAGATATAAAGCTTAGGGCTAACTTTGGTATTTATTATGAAAAAAATTATTCTCAATATATTGTCGGTCGGCGGGTTAGTCTTATTGCTTACCAGTTGCTCGAGTGTTTATGATAAACATGTGCAGTGGCAACGTGTGAAGCCTGAAACTTTTCCTGTCTTACGTGCTATCGGTCAAGCTCCTATCAGTTTACAGAATTCTAACCATGAAACACAACGGATGTTGATGGCGATTAATGCGTCAAAACTTGCCGCTTATGCGGAACTTGCTGAGCAAGTATACGGACAAAAAATAAATGGCGAAATGACAATGTCGCAACTATTACTCGGTAAAAACGAGGTGTCTGCTTCAGTTAATGGCGTTATTCGTGCTGCGAAAGTGATTAAAAGCTACCCTGTAGGCGACAGTTATACAACTGAATTAAGTTTAGATTTTGAAGATGTTTATAACATTTATTTAGCTTCTTCACCAAAACGAGAAATCAAAGAAGTGACATATTATTAATTGTTAAAATGAGGCAAGTTCAATAGGCATAAATTTAAAAAGAATACTGCAAGTTAGCATAAAAATATGCGCCGTTAAAACCGAAAGGGGCTGAACGGCGCGAATATTTGAACACCCCATTACTTTCAACGATCAAATTACCTTGTTCATCTTCAATTATGCCACCCCTAGAGTTCCCTATGGTATTTTCATCAGGCATCACATCAAATACATTATGACTCCCCATAGTGATCGAAAGATTATTCGAAAACATATAGTTAACACTAAAGTCGGTTAACAGTTCAGCGCCATAAGTTTGTTTGCCACCATCTGTTATCGTGTATTTACCATAGTGGTTGAGTAATATATTTACTGTCCAGTTTTTATTCTTATACAGTGTGTTTAAACTTATTTTGTTGCTTGGTTGCCATTCTTCAATGATAGAAATATCTTGCCTTGAAAAAATATCTTTAACGGCTACAGTATGCAAGGTGCTATGGTTTGGAGTAAATAACTTTGTCACTTTCGTATCGGTGAAATTTGCCGCTAAAGTAAAATCAATATTACCTAATAAAATTTTAGGCTGCCACGTTGCAACAATATCTGTACCTCGTGTTCTTGTATCTGCGCCATTCAAGAAAAACTGCCCTTTTGTTACCATTGCTTCAGTAAAAACTTGATCGAGTAAAGGAGATATCCCCATGCCTAATTTACTGCTAATAACAATACGATCTTCAATATTGATTTGGTAAAAATCGACACTAACATCAATGTTTTCTTTGGGGCTATAGATTAGACCAATACTTATGTTGTCAGACTCTTCTTCTTTGAGCGTTGGTACGCCAAGCCTAGTTGTTAATGTACTATCATTTCTAAAAGTTTCTACTTCTTCACTCAATAACGCACCACTTTCGTCAACAATAAACTGCGTGCTAACATTGTTAAAATACATTTGTTGCATAGAAGGTGCGCGAAAGCCGGTACTATATGCTCCACGAACAATAAAGTTGTCACTTAATTGCCCATGCCCAGCTATTTTAATATTGCTGCTGTTGCCAAGTACATCATAATCATCATACCTAATGGCGGCACTGAGCTTTATGAAATCATTTATTTGGGTGATAGAGTCAGCAAAAAATGAAACAACATTACGGCCTTCGTTAACAGCAAGGTCTAATGAAACACCAGGAAATCCTTGTATGCCACCGGCGGCATCATTCTCAAATAATGGTCTACTGTTCTCAGTGTCATAATCAAGGTAACTATAAGGTTCACCGGGAATTATCTTATATTTATCGTGGCGAAATTCAGCCCCTAATACGATAGAATAATTTTCATAATCTTTACTAAATAATAAGTTTACAGTTTCCAGAGATAGCGATAAACCATACGCAGAAGAAGATCTGGGAAGGTTTTCACGAAGTTCGTCAGAAGACAAGTCCGTTGTATGTAGAAGATAATTAGCATATGAAGCATTAAGTGACTCACTGGTGGTGTAGTCAATTTCATTTTTACCATAAGTATATGAAATATCTAAAGCTGTTTCATTATCAAATGAAACTTTATAACCTAAATTATAAGAAATATCCTGTATATCTGAATCTATTTTGGGTAAATAACCTTGAAGAATAGATGCTTGATTATCAGCTAATAAAGGATTTTCATTCGTATTGGCATTATGACGAAAAAATGCAGCAGATTGATTTTCTCTCTGTGAGTATGTTAGAAATCCATAGAGCTGTCCGTTATTAAGTTCAAGCTCACTGTTTGCAACAAATGAAAGTTGTTGATAAGAAGGGTCACCGATTCTAAATGTTTCTCTGTTGGCGGATATTTCACGTTCATCACTTGTTTGCCAATTTCCATTTTCCAATTGAACGCATTGACCGTATTGACAAGCACCGTGTAAACCTGACCGATTTGTACTTTGATGATCAACTACACTTATAGTAGCGTTAAAAAATCCAGATTCACCGAGCTTTAATCCTTGCGTGTAAGATAGCTGGAGATTATCCCCATCACCTTGCTGATAAGCACCGAAAGATGTTTCTAAAGTTGTTTGTTCACTATTATCGTTAAGTACGATGTTAATAACACCCGCTATTGCATCAGAGCCATATTGTGCAGCAGCACCATCACGTAAAATCTCAATTCGCTTAATAGCTCTAACAGGAATAGCGTTCATATCTGTTCCTGCTGTACCTCGTCCAACCGAACTATTTATATGAATGAGACTTGCTTGGTGACGACGCTTACCATTTAATAGAATGAGTGTTTGATCGGGTCCTAACCCGCGTAAAGTTGCTGGCTGTAATACGTCACTTCCATCACTAATCGCTGAACGAGAAAAATTAAAAGAGGGCACTAATGCTTGTAACATTTGACCAAGATTTGTATGTCCACTTTTACGTAATGTCTCACCTGAAATAATGTCGACAGGTACGGGTAATTCTTTTATGGTTCTACCGTTAATATGACTGCCAATAATGGCTATTTGCTCGATAGGTTTTATGTGAGGTTTTTGTTGAGTAATAACGATTGATTTTGAGTTGTTGAGTTTTAAAACATTATTTTTTTGTTTAATCGACCATTGGCCTTTGTTATTTATTTCTGCAACAAGATCAGTATTTTTAAGTAACATCCTTAACGCTAAAGAAACAGAATAATATCCATCTATCGATTTACTGTTAAAAGTTCGGGTTAAATCGTAGGAAAATAAAATGGTTTGATTAGCTTGCTGAGCAAGTTTAATTAAGGCTTTATCAACGGGTTGAGCAGCGACATTAAAGCGAATAATATCGGGAGCAATAGTTTGGGCTTCAGCTTTCTTGTTAAAAGCGAAAAAGAATGCAGAAAGTACTAACATCAAGCAGAGTAGATTGGAAAATATTGCTCTACATTGTGTTTTATTTGTTATAAGTGAATACAGAAATATCACCTTTCATTTATAATTTTGTACATCTTATTTTATCTAGAACGTAATTGAGCCAATGGGTTCGATAAGTCATCTATTTTAGTGATAAGTACAGTATTATGATTTGTCCTTGTACAGTTAAGTTCGAAGTTAGCACTTATTGAGTCGAGAAGTGTGTCAACGTCACCCGCTTTAAAGTAACCAGAAACCTTTCTATTCGCAATTTTTTCATCTTGAATGGCGAATGTAACGTCAGTATATCGGCTAATTTCTTCAAGTGCTGTTTTTAGCAATTCACCATCAAATATAAGCATACCTTTTTGCCATGCAAGTTCTTCTGTCAATGCGTTTGGCGAAACAATACTTTTTGACCATTGTGCTTGATTAATTATCGTTGCTTTTTCACCAGCAATAATGATGCTGTTTTCTTGGTTGTTTTCAGAGTTCTTTGCTATTTTTTTAGTTAATTCAGGTAGAGAGGCATTTGAGTCAGCAATAAGTACTCGTCCTTCAGTAACAATCAATTCTAAATGATTGTTATCACTTTTTTGAACATTAAATATTGTACCTAAAGCGGTAAATGATTGTTCTCCTGAAGTGACACTAAACGGACGTGATTTATCTTTTGCTACATCAAATAAGGCTTCGCCCTTTATTAAGTTTAATTGACGATGGTCACCGCTGAAACTGATTGTAAGTAAAGAGTTGGTGTTGAGGTGAACGATTGAACCATCAGGTAAATTAAAGTTAGCATGCTCGCCTACTTTTGTAGAATACTGCTGATAAACAATAGCTGAAGATGTACCTTGAAAAAACGGCAATAAACTTTTGTTCAGAAAAACATGACTAGAGAGAAGGCTGAAAAATATAACACTAGCGGCTAATGAAAATTGAGTGAATGTTTTTTTATATTTATGTGGAGATTTTTTTTCTAGGGGAAATAAACCATTAAAATCAGCAAGTACTTTCGACATTTTTTTTGAAGGCGAATATTTGTGGAGTGCTAAGTGATGTTCGTTTTTTTGATTCACCCAAGCGACAAAAGATTGTCGTTCTTGTTGCGACAAACCTTGCTCTATACGCCATAGCCAATACTTGGCCTGCATTTCTATTTCATTAGTGCTTTGTTCTTTAGTCATGATATATATCTTGTGTTAATTCAAATTACGTAAACATCGATATATTTATTCGACCATTCCGTGCATCCTTGCCTAATACAATAAATCTTTATTTTATAATATCATTTTAGCTTATTCTAATTGAATCAAAAGCTTATGTTATAAGCAGTGAGCACCATACTATAGTGCTCATTTCTATTATCCTACTTTACCTTTATTTCTTTTTATTTGCACGTTTTGCTTGTTTTTTCGCCTTAGCTTTTTTCTGTGATTTAGATATTTTCATTTTTGGCTTTTTCAACGCAACTTTAGATTCTTTATATTGCGGCTTCAAACCTTCAATATTACGGCGTGGTAAACGTTCATCCATGTAGCGTTCAATTTTAGAAATCACAGCCATGTCATGTGCTTCTACTAAAGATATTGCGGTACCTTTATTACCAGCTCGGCCTGTTCTGCCAATACGGTGCAAATAAATATCAGCTTTACGCGGTAAATCAAAGTTAATGACATGAGTAATATCATCAATATCTATACCACGTGCTGCAACATCTGTTGCGACCAATACTTTTACATGACCTGTGCGTAATCTATCAATGGCACTATTACGTTTGTCTTGATGCATTTTACCTTCAAGCCATGCACAAGGTAACTCAGCTGCGTATAGTTTTCCTGATAAGTGCTGAACAGTTTCACGTTTATTAGCAAAAACAACGGTGCGTTCAAAGCCTTCTTGCTTTAACAAGTTTTCTAATAATTGAAACTTGTGCTCTTTGTTATCGGCTAAATGAAGCCACTGATGGATTTTTGCTTTTTCTTTGCGTGATGGTTGAGCTTCTAAAAATACGGGTTCGTTTAGCATTTCTTGGGCAAAACGTAAAACAGAGGAGCCTTCAAGTGTAGCTGAAAAAAGCATGGTTTGTTTGCGCCAGCGAGCTTCACCAACAATACGGTTAATTGCATCAGAGAAACCCATATCAAGCATGCGATCTGCTTCATCAAGTACAAGAATTTCAATGTCACGTGCTTCAAATTTTTCTGAATCAAGATACTCGATTAACCGGCCTGGCGTGGCGACTAAGATATCAGTATTTTTAGTTAAAACATCAATATGACTATCGTAACTAACACCACCGGTAATTAATCCTGTTTTAATGTCGGTCAATTCAGTTAACTGAGTACATTGCTCGCTCGTTTGAAGGGCAAGTTCACGAGTGGGTGATAAGATAAGTACGCGTGGGAAACCAGGACTTTTGCGTGGGTAATCTAATAAGTGTTGAGCTAAAGGTAAAATAAAAGCAGCTGTTTTGCCTGTGCCTGTAGGCGCTGAAGCTAAAACATCTTTACCTGTCATGGCGACAGGTAGAACCAACTCTTGAATAGAAGTTGGTTTTTTATAACCGGCATTTTGAATGCCGCCTAGTAGTGCTGAATCTAGGTCAAATTGCTCAAACATAAAGTATAATTTCGCTCAGTATAATATTGCGGTGAATTATAAAGCGAAAAAGGGGATTTAGCTAAAGCTATTTAAGATACTGAGAGTTTATTTTAAGTTTCTATTCACTTTCAATAATTTCAGCTATTTCACTGTGAATTTGCTGACACCATTGCGCTATACGCTCATCACTTTGTTCATATTGATTATCTTCATCCAATGATAGTCCAACAAACTGGCTATTATCCTCAGTTAGCGCTTTTGATGCTTCAAATTCATATCCTTGATTAGGCCAATAACCAATAACAAAACCTTCTTGTGCAACGACTTGTTCATGTAGCATACCTAATGCATCTTGAAACCATTCGGTATAACCTATTTGATCGCCCATGCCATACAGGGCAATGATTTTTCCTGATAAGTTTAAGGTAGCGATGTCTTCCCAATGACCTTCCCAGTCTTCTTGGATTTGACCGTAATCCCATGTGGAAATACCCATGATAACAAGTTCAAAATCGTCAATTTTATTTAATGGTGTATCCTTGATATTAAACAATTCAACGGTTAACGCTGGTTTATTCGTTACGTTTTCAGAAAATTGCTGCTGAATTTTCTCTGCAGCCATCTCTGTATAACAAGTAGTAGAACCGTAAAATAAACCAATTTTCATGTGTGAACCTTTCTAATGTATTGGAGATAACAAGCTAAATATTAATAGGCTAGAATTATAGCAGCCATTTTTCGAGAGTTTATCAGATAGATAATTTCAAGCCAGTAAAATATATAAAGTTCTGTTTACACTTATTAACAGAAGGATCTGCACTGGAATATTGCATTTATCGTTAATTCACTGTAATTTTAGCGCCAATGTAACGGTCATGTAATATAGCGTAATCAATCTGATGAAATGTATTGGATTGATGATTATTATCGGGTTTTAAGTTCTACTTTTAGGAAGTCATTAATGTTTAATAAAATCTCCCTTGCCGTTGTGGCAATTTGTGTTGGTGTTGCTGGTTATGTCTATGCTGTAGAAGGGCCAAATGTTACGGGTAACTCTTCAGTTACCAATCCTACTAGCATTGTTTCTGCAAATAGTGCAATTACAAAAAAAATGCCTGAAAATTTTGATGCTGCTGAATTAAAAAATAAATTGTCGGCTATGTTAGGTTTAGAAATCAATAAAGTTAATCCATCTGCTATGCCGGGTTTAGTTGAACTGATTACGAATCAAGGTTTATTTTATGCAAGTGCAGACGGTAAATTCTTTATTCAAGGAAAACTTTATGGATTAGGGCGTACAGTAACAAACTATTCAGAAGAAAGTTTAGCGCAAGTACGTGTTGAAGGAATGGACACGTTTTCTGATGCAATGATCGTGTACCCTGCAAAAAATGAAAAACATGTTATTACTGTGTTTACTGACATCACTTGTGGCTACTGTCGAAAAATGCACGAACAAATGAGCGATTATAATGATAAAGGAATTACGGTACGTTATTTAGCTTACCCTCGCTCAGGAATTAAAGACCGTTCAGGCCAATATTCTGAAGGCTTTAAAGATCTACGCTCTATTTGGTGTCATGAAAATCCAGAAGAAGCATTAACTAAAGCTAAAATGGGATCAAGTGTTGCGCAGCGCATTTGTGATAAACCAATAGAAGATGAGTTTAACTTTGGTCGCCAAGTAGGTGTTAATGGTACTCCTGCTATTATTTTAGAAGGTGGCATGATGGTACCTGGCTATAAAGAGCCTGAAGCACTTCTTAATATTATTGAGCAAATGAAAGCTGCTGGATAAAAAGCAACTCTTATCGAAACATTTTTAGAAATGGCAGACTTTGGTCTGCCTTTTTATTTTTCAGTGATTAATTTTTAGCGATGATAAATTTATGCAAAAGCAAATTGTACGCCGTGCAAAAGTTGATGATAACCATCTCCCTGATAATATTCATCCGCTTATAAAACAGATATACGCGAGTCGTGGTATCGAGAACGCAACGGAATTAGAGCTTAATGTCAGTCAACTTTGTGCTGTTAAAAGTTTAAAAGGGATTAATCTAGGTTGTCAGGTTTTACATCAAGCACTTATTGATAATAAAAACATTGCCATTATTGGCGATTTTGATGCTGACGGCGCTACGAGTACTGCTTTAATGATGGAAGCCTTACGATTGTTTGGTAGCGATAATTATCAATTTATTGTGCCAAACCGTTTTTTATATGGCTACGGATTAACCCCTGAAATAGTCGATATAGCGGCTGAAAAAGGCGCAGAATTATTGATCACCGTTGATAATGGCATTAGTTGTGTCGCCGGTGTAACAAAAGCAAAATCATTAGGTTTAGGTGTCATAGTTACTGATCATCATTTACCCGGAATGACCTTACCTGATGCTGACGCCATCATTAACCCCAACCAAGTTGGATGTAATTTTCCGAGTAAATCGTTGGCGGGAGTCGGTGTTGCATTTTATTTTATGATGGCTATGCGTAAGTATTTACGAGAAAAAAACTGGTTTGTAGATAGGCAATTGCAAGAGCCTAATATTGCTCAATTACTTGATTTAGTTGCACTGGGAACGGTTGCTGATGTTGTTTCACTTGATAACAATAATCGTATTCTGGTTGAACAAGGTTTAAAACGAATTCGGGCAGGCGTTACTCGACCTGGAATTCAGGCGTTATTAGAAATTGCTGGGAAAGATCAGAAAAAAATAGTCGCTAGCGATTTTGGTTTTGCTTTAGGACCAAGAATAAATGCAGCAGGGCGTTTAGATGATATGTCCTATGGTATTAATTGCTTACTCGCAAAAGACCTTGCTTCAGCACGAGTCATGGCTGCAGATCTTGACGACCTAAATAAGTCACGTCGAGAAATAGAACAGGGTATGCAACAAGAAGCAGAACACGTATTAAAAAGCTTAAATTTTTCTGATGATAATTTACCTCACGCTATTTCATTATTCCAAAGTGATTGGCATCAAGGAGTGATTGGTATTGTCGCCGGACGTTTGAAAGAGAAGTTTCACCGCCCCAGTATCGTTTTTGCGGGTACAAGTGATGATATATCTTCTGATAATCATAATAAATCGACAGAAATTAAAGGTTCTGCGCGTTCCATTCCTGGTTTACATATTAGAGACTTACTTGAGCACATTGATACGCAGCATCCAAATATTATTATAAAGTTTGGTGGTCATGCTATGGCGGCTGGTTTATCAATAATGGAAGATAATTTCGTTAAGTTTCAACAGTTATTTAATCAATATGCGCAGCAATGGCTAAGTAGCGACGATCTTAAAGGTACGCTTTCTTCTGATGGTGAGTTACCCACACAAGAAATGACGTTAGGATTTGCTCAGCTATTACGCGACTCAGGCCCTTGGGGACAAAATTTCATTGAGCCTTTGTTTGATGGGAATTTTAAACTTATTCAACAGCGCATTGTTGGTCAAAAACATCTTAAACTTGTTGTAGAGAAAGATGGGCACGTGTTTGACGCTATCGCTTTTAACGTAGACTTACATCGTTGGCCTGACCATAAAGCCCAGCAGGTTCATCTTGCTTATCGTCTCGATATTAATGAATTCCGTGGTAAACAAACGGTGCAATTTATGGTTGAATATTTAGAATAATACTTCGATAAATTTACCCTGTTTAGTCTTGTTCAAGCGTTTATTTACGTTAGGAATTACGCTACAATGCGCCACTATTTTATTTTATTCTTTCGGGCGTGCATCTTGACGCCAAATTAGCGACGTAAAATTATAAATTATGCTTGAAGTTAATCCGGTAATAAACAAAATTAAAGACATCCGTGAGCGTACAGATATGCTTCGGGGGTACCTTTGACTACGACCTAAGATCAGAGCGTTTAGTTGAAGTAGTTCGTGAATTAGAATCACCAGAAGTTTGGAATGAACCTGAACGTGCACAAGCGTTGGGTAAAGAACGCTCTTCACTTGAGGCCATTGTTGAAACTATTGATGAAATGGACCGTGGTTGTGAAGATATTGAAGGCCTAGTTGAACTTGCTGTCGAAGAAGACGACGAAGAGACTTTTAATGACGCGACAGAAGAAGTCAAAGTTTTAGAAAAAAGTTTAGAAAAATTAGAGTTTCGTCGAATGTTTTCAGGCGAGCATGACGAAAATAGTTGCTATTTAGATATTCAATCGGGATCAGGCGGCACTGAAGCACAAGACTGGGCAGAAATGCTAATGCGCATGTATTTACGATGGGGTGAAGCGCACGGTTATAAAACTGAAGCTATTGAAGTCACTGATGGTGATGTCGCAGGTATTAAAGGTTGCACAATTAAATACACAGGCGAATATGCTTATGGTTGGTTGCGCACTGAAACAGGTGTTCATCGCTTAGTAAGAAAGTCACCATTTGACTCAAGTGGTCGTCGTCATACTTCATTTGCCTCTGCATTTATTTATCCTGAAATTGACGATAATATCGAAATAGATATTAACCCAGCTGATTTACGTATTGATACCTTTCGTGCGTCTGGTGCAGGTGGTCAGCATGTAAACAAAACAGATTCAGCTATACGTATTACGCATGAACCAACGGGCGCTGTTGTCGCTTGTCAGGCTGACCGCTCTCAACATAAAAACCGAGCAACAGCGATGAAGCTTCTTAAAGCCAAGCTTTTTGAAATGGAAATGCAAAAGAAAAATGAAGGTAAACAGGAATTAGAAGACGGAAAATCAGACATAGGTTGGGGAAGTCAAATACGCTCATACGTTTTAGACGACAGCCGAATTAAAGATTTACGCACCGGCGTTGAGAACCGCAATACACAAGCGGTTTTAGACGGCGATTTAGACAAGTTTTTAGAGGCCAGTTTGAAATCTGGCTTGTAGTGTAAAGCTCAAATAAAAACTAACGATTATACCATCGAAAAATTAAAGATAACTTTGAGAAATAAAATGACAGATAAAGCTAATAATGCACCCGTAGCACAAGATGAAAATAAACTGATTGCTGAGCGTCGTGTAAAACTTGAAAAGATTCGCTCTAATTGTTCTGCTAATGGTTTCCCTAACGATTTTAATCGTGAACACTTAGCTGCTGATATTCAAGCTGAGCATGGTGAAAAAACCAAAGAAGAACTTGAAGCGCTTCAAGTAACTTATGCTATTGCTGGTCGTGTTATGGCAAAGCGTGGTCCATTTTTAGTGATACAAGACTCGTCAGGTCGTATCCAAGGTTACGCTGAAAAAACAGTACAAAAAGAAATTCGAGAAAAATGGGGCTCTTTAGACATTGGCGATATCGTCGGTATTAAAGGTATTTTACATAAATCAGGTAAAGGTGATCTTTACGTGAATATGGAAGAGTACTCTCTGCTAACTAAGTCTTTACGCCCATTACCAGAAAAGTTTCACGGGTTATCAGATCAAGAGACTAAGTATCGTCAGCGTTACATTGATTTAATTATCAATGAAGATACTCGTAATACTTTTAAAATTCGTTCAAAAATTGTTGCTGGTATCCGTAACTTCTTAACGCAGCGTGACTTCATGGAAGTTGAAACACCCATGTTGCAAATCATACCGGGTGGCGCTACCGCGAAACCTTTTATGACTCATCATAATACTTTTGATCTTGATATGTATCTACGTATTGCGCCAGAGCTTAACTTAAAACGTTTAGTAGTTGGTGGTTTTGACCGTGTATTTGAAATTAACCGCAGTTTCCGTAATGAAGGTATTTCAACTCGTCATAACCCAGAATTCACTATGATTGAGTTCTACCAAGCTTACGCTGATTACCATGACTTGATGAACACCACAGAAGAAATGTTACGTACTATTGCTCAAGACGTATTAGGTACCACTACTATTCGTAATACCGTTAAAAATAGCGATGGTGAAGTTGTAGAAGAAAAATTCTATGATCTTGGTAAGCCATTTACACGTTTATCAATGGTTAATGCTATTTTGCAATATGGTAAAGATCATCGTGGCGCAGAAACACTTGATGAAGCGGCTTTACGTGATCCAGAAAACAATTTTGAAGCAATTAAAGCAATGGCAAAAGCGGTTGGCGTGAAAGAAAATGAAGCTTCTAAAGTTTGGGGGCCAGGAAAGTACATTTGTGAAATCTTCGAAGAAGTTGCCGAGCATTTATTAGACCAACCAACATTTATTACCGAATACCCATGGGAAGTTTCACCGCTTGCTCGTCGTAACGATGAAAACTCATTTATAACCGACAGATTTGAATTCTTTGTTGGCGGTCGCGAATTAGCCAATGGTTTCTCAGAGTTAAACGATGCAGAAGATCAAGCTGAACGTTTCCAAAAACAAGTAACAGAAAAAGATGCTGGCGATGATGAAGCCATGCATTATGATGCTGATTATATCAACGCCTTAGAATATGGCCTACCACCAACTGCGGGTGAAGGTATTGGCATTGACCGTTTAGTGATGTTATTTACTGATTCACCGACGATTAAAGACGTTATTTTATTCCCACATATGCGTCCGTTAGCTGAGTAAATAAATTTAGTTTTATTAAAAAGGCTTTAGTGTTCTCACTAAAGCCTTTTTTATTGCATCGTATTTAAAGGTTAATGTCAGTTAATCCCCATATAAAAGCAATGATAGCGGTAAAGCTCAATAACATGAAATAAAGCATGCTAATAAGTTGGTACTTTACAAAAGTGAAGAACGTTCCTTGTTTATACACGCGTTTTTGCATCAAAAATAAGTAAATAGGGATCCAAAGTAAAGCCGCATACCCAGTGTATTCAAATATCCCTTTTAGCAGGGGGCTACTTTTATCTAGATTATCATGTAAGAAATTGGTGATTTCTACGATTAAAAAGGAAAGGAAAATAAAACTATGACTGTGTAGTGCAACGGTTAAATGCTCCATATACAGCCGATTTGAAAATAAATACATAACTTTTAATAATGCGGCAAAAATAGGAAGTACGATAAACATCAACTGTGGCAGTTTACTGAGTGACTCCTTCATTAATAATGACGGGTCTGTGTTAAATGCTTTGGTTGCTTTTTTCTCTAGCACTTTTACAAAGTCATTTAGCTTGTCGTTATTCTCTTTAGAGAGAAAATCAAAGGTCAGTGTACCGTCGGCATTATTAGAAAAGGTTACTTTTTCTTCGGGCAACACTTTTAGTTCACCTTGATTAATGAGTGTTAGTTGTTTAATGGTCTCATTTAATTCCTTTTCATCAGTCGATTTTAATTGTCCTTTTTCACTGACTTTTTTTAACTCCAATTCGACAATTTTTTCGGTAACCTTGGCTGCAAGCAACGCATTTGTGTTATTTAAGGCTTTTTGATATTGAGTGTATTTAGCAATATCACTATTTATGTTTTCAATGAGCAATTCATCGTGCTTATCTGTCGCAGATACTTTCTTTTGCTCGAGCTCTTTAAGATATTCGGTAACATTATTATTTGCTGTTAATCTGTGATTTTCGTCAAAAATAGTATTATTGGAATTAAGGTTGAGCGAGAGAAAAAAGATAATACTAATAAACAGATACAGACGAAGTGGTGGCACGTAATGTACTCGTCTGCCGGCGAAATATTCATTGGTTAAAAATGCTGGGCGTGTGATTAATGGCAAAATAGTACGAGCAGCACGAGAATCGAAGCTAAAAATATCATCAAGTAAATGCATTATCACGACCCAAAAATACTTTAACGTTGACTCAGCTTGTTGGCCACACTGACCGCAAAATGGACCGATAAGGGGCTGATGACAGTTATCACAATATTTTTCAATCATATTTTCGAAATTTTGAGGCACTTCAGGTCGTGTTGATGTGACAGCTGTATCGATATTTTTTTTAACTAACTCTGTATTTTGCATAAGGGATAGAAAGGTAATTACAAACATTAGAATAAAATCATAGCATTATGTTTATAAGATGTGTAAATGAAAAGTTATAATTTTTTACAAAAAAACTGTGTTAACTGCGTGCTGTCTGCTTAACTATCTGTTAAGTTTAATTCAACCAAGAAAATCTAATAAAATGTACTATGTTTATAATTATGCTAAATAATATAATTTAAACAAAGTGCATAAAGAAAAAAGCCAAACATAGGAGAATTATAATGGCGTTTGAAGTTAAATTTGAATTAACGGAATCAGACTTAGACCACTTTCGTGATGTGATGCGTCAGGCACAATCAGGAGCTTCAAAACTTAGCGAAGCAGTTATTTTGAGTAATGCTAAGAACATCAGTCAAGATATTAAGGGCAGTGTTCCTGAGTTTGTTAGTGAACGTATTAAAAAGCTCGAAACTTTAGTTGCTATGATTGAAGATTCAGAGTGGAAAATTCCTGAAGAAGAAAGAAGTGACGTATTAAGTGCATTAGCTTATTTTAGTGACCCTGAAGATTTAGTGCCTGACCATATTCCTGTATTAGGCTTTTTAGATGATGCAATTATGATTGAATTAGTTGCTGAAGAATTAAAAGACGATATTGAAGCATTTGAAGAGTTCTGTGCTTACCGTAGTCGTGAAGAAGAGCGAACTGGCGATACAACCATTACTCGCGAAGAATGGTTGGATTCGAAGCGTCGTGAACTTCATAGCCGTATGAGAAACCGTCGTTCTACTCGTCGTGGTCGCCGTTCATCATTCAGATCTATTTTCTAAATTCTTAATTTAAAAAATATTTATTAAAAAAGCTTACTCATTTTATTGAGTAAGCTTTTTTTATGTTCAGGATGAATGGTATGTCATGGTCACATGGATGTGAAAGAATGACGATGTTCAGGATGGTCTTTCTCAGACATCCTGACATTCATGTATTTGTTCTACTATTCCTGTTGATTGCGAAGAATAACAATATTTATAAAACTATGAGTTAGTGACGTAGACCATCATGACAAGGAAGCCAATCAATACAGTATTTAAAGCAATAATGTATGCAAAGCCTTTAACACCATCTTTTACACTACAGCCTTTTGCTTTTAAATATCTCCACCAAACAAGGCACATAATAATTGGGAGAAGAAAGAACAATTTGATCATAAAACCTGCTTAATTTAAACATATATCAATATATTAGAATAATTTACTGGGAATTGCTGTTTTGTTTTTCTATTAATGCATTTAAAGGAACTCTAATTGAATATAAAAACAATAAACTTGGGATCACCATTAATGAAGTAAATACGAAAAATAATGACCAATTTCCATCTAGCCAATCAACAATAATACCTGAATATGACCCTAACATTACTCGACCAAATGTACCTAAAGACGCCATTAATGCATATTGGCTAGCAGTAAAACTTTTATTACAAAGCACTGATAAAAGAGCAACAAATGCAACGGAACCCCAAGCTGAAGTGAAACCATCTACAAAAACAGTAAAAGCAAATAATAGTTTATTAGGTCCCACTAATGCCATAGCTGCAAAAAGCAAATTACTGCTAGCCATAGCAACGCCACCAATAAATAAACCTTTTAAAATACCGTACCTCATCGTAAAAACGCTACCAATAAGAGAAAATACAATGGTGGTTGCCCAATTTATCATCTTTGAATAGTAAGCAATATCTTCATTTGAAAAACCAACTTCTCGATAAAATACAATTGACATACGTCCTAAGTAAGCTTCACCTAACTTAAAAAGAAAAATAAAAAGCAGTATCGATATCGCAAGCCTTGTGCCGTTTCGATCAAAAAATTCCTGAATTGGAGCAACAAGCGTTGTTAATAACCATGCCGTTATTCGGTGAAAAGTATTAGCTTCAAGAAGCGATGTATTCAGTTTTTCTTGGTTTATCTTTTTATTTAGTTGAGAGAGTTGCTGTGTAAATAAAAATAGCAGTCCCATGATTAAAAATGTAATGAAGGTAAACCTATAGTCATTAGCAATTAAGTTTTCAGGCCAAGCAGGATAACCAATATTTGCATAAATAATACTAAGGAAAATAAGAGGAAGTATAAATAATATGGAAAATGATTTAGTACCGTACTGAGGGAGTACTTTTAAATAATTATCCTCAATCTTCCTTAACGTTTCTTCTCGATTACTTTTCGGCTCGCTAATAACAAATGCCGTAATCATGAGAACTGCCATTATGGCGGACAGCACTAGAAAAACTTCTGGCCATTCCCAGTTAGGTTTACTTACAAGAATAAATGGAATACTTCCTAATCCAGCATAACCTGTCCACCAACCTGCAGTAGCCATTGCAGAGCCTGCTGCCATTATATTGTTGTCGTTACTTGCAAGTGATTCGATACGATATGCATCAATTGCAATATCTTGGGTTGCCCCTGTAATAGCAATAATTAAACCAAACATTGCCATTACATTTAATTGTGTACTCGCATCGAAATTACTGAGCTGAAATGCCGAAAAAACAATAATCGTTTGTGTGACAATTATCCAGCTCCGTCTCATTCCTACTTTAGCGGTAATAAATGGAAGTTTGACCCTATCAATTAATGGAGACCATAAAAAATTGATACTATAAGCAACAAAAATCAAACCAAACAAACCTATGCTTGAACGACTTAGGCCTTCGTCTTTTAGCCATCCGGTCATTGCAGAGCCAATCATTACCCAGGGGAAGCCACTTGCGATGCCTAAACAAAAAACGGTAAGCAAGCGTTTGTCTTTAAAATAATTGAGTGTTTCTTTGATTGTATGTGGTGAAGACATGCTAATTAATCATTATTTATACTTAATTAGCAGGTTATCAGAGAGCACTAACCTTAAGAAGTAAATTCTTGCAGATAGTTGAGAATAATGAAGTTATTAACTTAATTAAGGCAGTGGGCGCCAACCAATACAGTCAATGGGGTAACTACCTTTACCACTAAAAAAATCTAAGCAAGTGGTGATTTCACTTTTAAAGTATAAGTCATGACTGAGGGACTGAGCTCCATGCAAACTCATTTCATGCACTAGGTGCCAAAAAACTCGTTCTTTTGCACTGCCTGGCGTTTCATCATTTACATTAAGCACTGTCCATTCTTCCATTGTATCAACAATGAATTTATCGAGTTCTGTGTAATGTAATGACTGATTAATCACAGCTTTAATATAGTGGGCTATCTGCATTGTTTTTTCGTTGATAAACGGCTCAATTATCATGACAACCTCGTTCACTCTTATACTTACAAAAAAATCGGAAATAGGAGAAGTTAACATTTCATTGAGTGTACATGAAAAGTTTTACTGCTAATTGCTACCTTATTTATCGTAGATAAATTAAGATTTGTCAAAGATGATTATGTAAAATATTTGTGATTAAATTGTACGGGTATGCAATAGAAGTCGTTATTTACAGAAACGTCAATAAGTTTGTTTGTTGACGTTTCTATATTAAGTTAAGAGGTTAGAGGGGGGTTATTCTGCCGGCAGTAAGGTTGCTTTAATTAATGTGATAGGTTCCACAGGAACATCATCCCAGCCCATTCCATCGTTGTATTCAGTTTTGACTAGATTTATTGCATCAATAACTTCTTGTCCTTCAATAATAGCACCAAATACGGTGTATCCCCAACGACGCCCGGGATCTAAACTCTTATTGTCACTGGTATTAAAAAAGAATTGACGGTTTGCTGTGTGTGGTCGATTCTCTTTTGCCATTGCAATGGTACCAATGATGTTTTTTAATCCATTTCCAGACTCATTGGCAATATCACCATCAATTTTTTTTGCATTGAAGTGCTCATCATAACCACCGCCTTGTACGATAAAGTCTGAGACGACACGATGAAAAATCGTATTGTTGTATTCACCTTTCACGACATACATTAAAAAATTATCAACAGTTAAAGGAGCACGAATACGATCTAACTCAACAATGACTATTCCTTTAGACGTTTCTAACTTTACGAGAGGGAATAAGTTATCTGGATCAATCGCAATGTTTTTTGCTGATATCGTGAAAGATAGTAGTATGAATAAAAAAAGTAAAAGTCTCATGATTATCTCTTATACAGTCGTATTTTAAACATTATTTTATAAAAATTCTCATTTCAACATTACTGATGATTTGCGTTAATAATTTTGTTAGTTGTTGATTAAAATCACGTTCCAATACCGCAATGTCGGCACTTAATGGTCCCTCACTTGTGCCACGAACTTTAAACGTATTACTTAACGTTTGCTCACCATTATTGACTTTTACATGGATCATAAGTTCATTGTTAACTTGATACTTCATCATTTCTTGCTGAACACTGATTAAACTATTCTCAATAATAACTTCAATCGTATTATTCGCTTGAGCATTTATTGCTAGATTGGAAGA
>CAJWBY010000010.1 GCA_913020705.1 uncultured Colwellia sp. | reverse complement strand
ATTTCTAGTGATTGGTAAAGAGTACGAAAGTATCTCTATCGTATTGACTATGGCGGTTATTTTATTTGGTTTCCAAACTGCAATTGGTAATGTTCAAACACTGCCAAGTGATTTGTTTAGTAATAAATCGGTTGGAACACTCTCTGGCTTTGCTGGTATGGCAGCTAAACTTGCTGTTGCAGGCTTAATTGCACTTGTTCCAATTTTAACGCGTCCGGATGCAGATGGTGTTGTCAGTTATATGCCAGTATTTATTATAGGCGGTTCATTAGCTATTGTTGCTTTGGCAGCCGTTTGGTTATTAATTCCAAAAGTTGAACCATTAAAGAAACTTAACTAACGTTAAAGAGACGCAGTAATGAATAAAATATCGTTAATGGGCGAGTGTATGATAGAGCTATTACAAAGTGATGGCGTTATCAATAAGCAAGGTTTTGCGGGTGATGTATATAACACGGCAGTCTATTTGAAAAGATTATTCCCTTCTATCTCAACCCAACTGCTTACCGCAGTTGGGCAAGATGATATTAGCGCAACAATGATCAAAACCTTTGAAGATGAGGATCTTGATACACAATACGTATTCAAATTAACTGAACAGCAGCCGGGAATTTATCTAGTTCAAACAGATGATGAAGGCGAGCGCTCATTTTTATACTGGCGTGAAAGCTCTGCCGCTAGACAGATTGTTAAAAGCTTAACAGACAGTGTGATAGATGAATTGAGCAAAGACGATATTTTCTTTTTCTCAGGTATTTCTTTAGCCGTTATTACACCTGAAGACCGCGCTGAATTTTGGCGCTGTATTGGTAAGTTAAAAGCTGCTGGCGTAAAAATTGCGTTTGATTTGAATTACCGCCCGAAATTGTGGAAAAATAAAAGTGAAGCGCGCGAACAGTTCTGTTTAGCTTTTGAAGCTTCAGAAATACTTTTACCAGGTATCGATGATTTCGCTTCGATATTTGATCTAGACACCATGGACAGTGTCATTGATTTCTTTAGTCATTATCAATATGAAGAGCTGATCATCAAAAACGGTGAGCAAAATGTTGTTTGCTTAACGAAAGAAAATAAAGAAACTATTGAAGTTAGACCTGTTGAAAATGTTGTGGACACAACCTCAGCTGGTGACTCATTTAATGGTGCTTACCTTGGTGCTCGTATGTCAGGGCAAACGATTAAAGCTTCTGTAGAACTTGCCGCAGATGTTGCTGGATTTGTTATACAGCACCCTGGAGCAATTGTTCCAAGTTCAATATTCAACAATAAATATCAATAATTTTCTGCTGACGGTAGCTCAATATTAGGCAGCTATCTTCAGCACTTATATTAAAAGGTTATAATTATGACTTCCTTTTCATCATTGATGGGAACACAAACCCTATTGCCAATTATTCAAGCTGATACTGCTGAACAAGGTGTAAATATTGCCAAAGCAATGGCTGATGCAGGCTTAAACTTAGTAGAAGTAGTATTGAGAACCGAAGCATCACTCGATGCAATGAGTGCAATTAAAAAAGCGTTACCTAACTTGTATGTCGGAGCTGGCACGGTTACCAATAAAGCTATACTGCAACAAGCAACTGATGCTGGAGCCGATTTTATTATTACCCCTGCGGTAAGTGATAAATTATTAGGTTATTTGGCTGACAGTTCACTGCCTGTTTTACCGGGTGTTTCAAATACTGGTGAAATTCTAATGGCTTGTGAGTACGGCTATACTGAACTGAAATTATTCCCTGCTGCATTATCAGGCGGGCATAAATTTTTATCAGCTATTTCTGGAGTATTTCAAGATATACAATTTTGTCCAACGGGTGGTGTAACACTTGAGAACAAGAATGACTATTTATCGCTTTCGAACGTATTTTGTGTGGGCGGTACTTGGGTGGCTCAGAAAAGTTGGATTGAAAACAAAGATTGGGCTGCTATTACTCAAGCGTGTATTGAAGCCAACCAGCAATAGAAATATATTTTTATTCTAATATATTCAATAGATTAATTATGATGCTCATTTCAGTAAGTACTTCTTACTGCAATGAGCATCATAATTTATACGTAAATAAAATACCGTTTATAGACTTAACATCTTCTTTTTCAGTCTAGCTAAATCAATGGCATTTGATCTTACCGTGAGTTTAACTTCACTATAGTCATAATCTTCTTTAGTTACACTCATGGTTGAACGTATTTCACCTATAATACCTTGCGCGGTATAAGGAATGACAATCTCTTCTTCAATCATTTCGTTTTCAGCTACGCCAACGATATATTTATGCAGTTTAGCAACATCAATTGGGTCACGGGCTGAAGTCATCATGGCGTCAGGAAACTCTTCCATCAATGCTTGTTGCTGCTCATTCGTCAATTGATCTGACTTGTTTAGTACGAGTAATTTCTCACTGTTATCCACGCCCACTTCTGCTAATACTTCGTGTACTACATCGAGTTGTGAGCGAAAAGATGCATCTGATGCATCTACCACATATAACAATAATGAAGCGTCATGCGCTTCTGCTAACGTTGAATGGAATGAAGCGACTAAATCGTGTGGTAACTTTTTGATAAAACCTACGGTATCAGACACTAAAATTCTTGGCTGAGTAGCAGGGTGTAATGCACGAACTGTAGTATCAAGCGTTGCAAAAAGTTTGTTCTCACCAACAACATCACTACCGGTGATCGCGCGCATCATTGATGACTTGCCCGCATTGGTATAACCCACTAAAGCAACACAAAAGAGTTCAGAGCGTTGTGTACGTCTGCCTTTCATTTCATTTTGGACACTGACCAACTCACGCTTTAATTCTGCTAATTGGTCGCGTACTTTACGGCGGTTTAACTCTAGCGTAGTTTCACCAGCGCCTTTACCCATTTGGCGTTCTCTGTCACCACACGATGTTTCACGAAGTCTTGGTGCTACATAATTAAGGCGAGCAATTTCAACTTGTAGTTTTGCTGTTTTGGTACGCGCATGACGACTAAATATCTCAATAATTATGCCAGTACGGTCAAATACTTCTACGCCTAGTTGATTCTCAACATTTCGCAGCTGCGACGGGCTTAAATCACAATCAAATACCACTACGTCGGCACAGCCAAACGGAAGGTTTTCTGATGGAATATCGGCTACTGTCGATTCATCAACCATTTCTTCAAATTGGCCTTCGTCTTCATCACCGTTTTCAACCACACCTTGATTACCCGTAAGATGGGCGATTTCTGCCAGTTTACCTAAACCCAGTACATTCACTTTTTTAGTTGAACTCTGCTTTTGCGATTGAGTGCCAACTACTGTGAACCCTAGTGTAGTCACTAAACGACCAAGCTCTGCAAGTGATTCTATAGCTTCGTCACCTTTAAAGTCAGGTGTACAAATAGAGATAAGTAAAGCGTTAGTCCGTGATGCTTTTGCTGTTAGTTGCATAGTTTTTTATGTTTGTGCACCTAATATCCCATTGGGATGAGTGCAAACCTAGTATTTATCAAAGTAAGTGGATCCTACGCTGTTCTAGCTAAGCTTTATAGGGTATTAGATGACTTAATACATAAATAATCTTAATGACAGATGAGCAGAGACGTTGCGTAAGTCTACCTGTAGCACGTTGTTGTTAATAAGCGCATGTTAATAATATGTTTTTTTATTTGTTATTTATTGAAAATATGTAATATTAGCGATGAAGATAGCGTTAAACGTTTAATTATCACTTACACGGAGTTCATGTGAAAAAACACCTCACCATCTTATTTTTAGCTCTATTGTCGCTTTCTACTCAAGCATCTAATCTCATTAATGATAAAAGAATCACAAATCAAAAAAACTGTTTCAGCTCTCAATTTACTACCTATGATTCTTGGCGTAGTTTTATAGAAGGTAAACGTAAAAAACGGATAAAGTCTCCAGAAAAACTCTTCAAGGCTATGTCTTCTTTTGACACTATGTTTGGAGAAGAAAGATTTAATCG
Organism: uncultured Colwellia sp.; assembly: GCA_913020705.1. The sequence continues at coordinate 51,960 of CAJWBY010000010.1, read as the reverse complement.
ATATCTGGATAATTTATCGTGCAGTACGTTTAAATATCAAGTTGGCGATAAAGAAGTTCATGGTTATATCATTAAGCCAAAATTCATGGATAAAAAATTACCTGTATTAATATATAACCGCGGCGGTAATGGTGAGTATGGGGCGGTTGTTTTTGGTTCAATGATGCGTAACTTGTTTCCCATTGCTAACCAAGGTTTTATCATTATCGGAAGTCAGTACCGTGGCACTATTACAGGAAATCATATGCTTGATGAATTTGGTGGTGAAGATGTTAATGATGTCACTGCATTATTTGATTACATTCCAAGTATTGAAGGCGCAGATCCAAAAAGAGTGGGCATGTACGGAGCAAGTAGAGGTGGTATGCAAACCTTTTTAGCCTTGAAAAAACTAAACCAAATCAAAGCGGTGGCTTCTATCGCAGGCGTATCGGATTTACTGAAACGATTGGAAAACCGTCCAGCGATGGAAGAAGTATATAGACATCAAATTCCTGGTTACAACGAAAATAAAATTGAAGAATTAGCAAAACGTTCAGTTTTAACGTGGGTAGATGAGCTCTCGCCCAATGTACCTATTTTACTTTTACACGGTACTAACGATAAGCGTGTTGGCGTAAATAATTCAATTGAACTTGCGGATGCGTTATCAAAAAATAATATCCCTCACAAGCTTGTTGTATATCAAGGTGATAATCATGGTTTATCTAAGAACAAAGAAAAAGTTAATGATGAATTAGTCAGTTGGTTTCGAACGTATTTATAAGGCTTAATTTACTGTAAACATATATTCATGGAATGAATTGTTAGTGATAGCCTCTTAAAATATAAATTTGAAGCATTGTTATCATTTAGCTAAGATGAATCTCCTTAATTTTCACTGAGTAATACAATGAAATATATAGCCTTTATATCGTCCCTTTTATGCCTTTCCTACAGTTCGCTAACCGTCGCTGAGAATGACAATGAAAAGTTAGTTAAGGCTGCTATGCCACAATTGATGACGTTATACAAAGACCTGCATCAAAGCCCTGAGCTTTCTAGTGTTGAATATCATACGGCAAAAAAATTAGCGAAAACTGCGCGTGAATTAGGTTTTAAAGTCACTGAAAATGTAGGCGGTACGGGGGTTGTTGCTGTATTAAAAAATGGTAAAGGCCCTACCGTATTGATTCGGGCTGACATGGACGCGTTGCCTGTAAAAGAGCAGACAGGCTTATCATTTGCTTCAAAGGTTACCACAACGACCGAGGAAGGCTTACAAGCGCATGTAATGCATGCCTGTGGACATGATACACATATGACAAGTTGGGTTGGTGCCGCAAAATTACTCAGCGAAAATAAGAAAAATTGGTCTGGTACACTAGTCATGATCTTACAACCTGCTGAAGAGCGTGGTCGTGGTGCTAAAGACATGATAGCAGACGGTTTATATAAACGTTTTCCAAAACCTGATTATGCGTTAGCATTTCATAATTCTGCCAGTTTAAAAGCAGGTGTTATTGGTTATACGCCCGGTTATACCTTTGCCAATGTTGATAGCGTAGATATTTTAGTTAAAGGAGTTGGTGGTCATGGTGCATATCCACATGCCACTAAAGATCCTATTGTATTGGGTGCGCGCATTGTTGGCGCCCTACAAACTTTAGTCAGTCGAGAATTAAACCCTCAAGATCCTGCTGTAGTCACCGTAGGTAGTTTTCAGTCGGGTACAAAGCACAATATCATTTCTGATCAGGCACTATTGTTATTAACTGTCCGCAGTTATTCAGATGAAACGCGTCAGAAGTTAATTGATGGCATTACAAGAATAGCTAAAGGCGAGGGCATAGCGATGGGGTTGCCAGAAAAGTTACTACCCGTTGTCACCTTAAAGGATGAACACACACCTTCAACTTATAATGAACCTGATTTTACCGATAAAATGGCCCGCTTATTCACCGCTGAATTGGGTAAAGAGCGCGTAATAGAGGTGCCAGCAGTTATGGCTGGTGAAGACTTTGGTCGCTACTACCGCGCAGATACTCGTATTAAAAGTATGATATTTTGGGTAGGTGGCGTACCTCACGATAAGTGGCAATCAGCTCAAAAAACAGGTGAAGGTTTACCATCTCTGCATAGCCCTCTTTGGGCGCCGGATGCTGAAAAGGTTATTGCTACCGCTACGCAAGCAATGAATAGCGCAGTGTTAACAATTTTAGCTAAATAACGCTTATTTTCTCGTTGGCAATAAATTATATAACCATTTATTAAGCCAACGAGCACAATGTTAATAACATACACAAAAATGGCGTCAGTCATGGCTTTCATGTAACATCTCACTGATAAATGTAATGCTTACATTACGATATTTAAATAATCATTAGTTACATGGAAAATATTCTCATGCGCGTCGCCGTTTCTCAGTTTGCCACCTCTTTAAATTTCCAAGACAATCTAGCAACGTGCGTTCGCATGATAAAGAAAACTGCAGAGTGTGAGCCATCTTTAATCCTTCTTCCTGAATTCTGTAATACGTCATTTCATTTTGCTCAGCCTAGTTACATTGATCATAATCAGGCATGGAATGAAGCGTTAACTGTTAATGGCCCTTTTTTGAACGCTATCGCAGACCAAGCAAAAAAACACGACTGTTACATTGTTATCAACGTTACTTTACGACGAGACTTATCACGTGACTTATCAAATACCAAACAAGACCATTTAATTAAGTCGAATATCAGTGTGACCTCGTGTTTATTTTCACCATCTGGAGAGCTGATTCACCAAGAGAATAAGAAAAAATTAGAAGGTTATGAAAATGACTTTTTTATTAACGCTGATAAAGTTTCAGAAGTTATACCAATATCTTTTGGAGAGCTTGGAATGATGTCGGGTAGTGATACCTTGAGCTTTAACGGAGCGCGAAGTTTAGCTTTAAATGGTGCGCAATTATTGTGTAATTCAATAAATTCATTCGCATTAGATCAAAGTAATCTCCACGATCCTAGTCGTTCATTTGAAAATAAAGTATTTTTAGCTACGGCCAATAAAGTAGGTCGACTTACACACAAAAAAACGGTCCTTTCACAAATAAATGGAATATGTTCATCGCAAAATGCTATTCCTCCAGAGTTGCTTATTGGTGTTGGACTCAGTCAAATAGTATCTCCTGCGGGTAAGGTGTTAGCAAAAATATCCCATAATGAAGAAGGCTTTGTATTTGCTGATATTAACTTGGCGGATGAAGAAAAAGCGTCTAACTATAAATTACGCCCCGATGGTACTCAACTTTTTAAACAACGACGACCAGAACTCTATCAAAAATTAGCAAAGACCATCCAAAATAAACCTTCCCTTGAACAGGTTCATACTGATGATAATGAGGTGCCAGAAACCGCCAACGTCGCCATTTTTGCCACCTATAAATCGAATGAAGAGGCGATTGAAGATGTTTGTTTTTATATTGAAAACAATCTCAGCGATATTATTCAATTACCTGAGTTATTTTTTATCGCAGATAAAACAATCACAAATAATGAAGAGGAGCTCTTACGTATAGCCAATTTGTGTGAACTACTCATTAAACAAATCAGTGCAGTACTAAGACCTTTTCAATACGTATGTACGAGTTTAGTGATTGATGGCTCACATCAAGCAGTTATCATTTGCGAGCACGGTTTATTTGCAAGACAACAGCAATTGCACTTTTGTCAAAGGTATCAGTGGACAGAACTAGGTGATGATTTAAATATTATTGAATTGCCTTTAGAGCAAGGGAATATCAACGTTGTAATGCTAACTGCTGATGACGCTAACATACCTGAAATAGTTAACATTGCGGCTTCAAACAAGGTTCATTTATTATTGATACCTTTTGATATTCAAGAGCCAGGTGAGGTTGAATACAGCTTGTTATCTCGTGCTGTTGAAAATAGAGTCTGTATTGTTGCTGCGTGTCGCGAAAAGAGTTTTACTCAAGATATGGCTTTCGAAGAGTCTAATGCGGTTAAAAATCAGAAGGGGAATAAAAAGAAGATTAAATCGGTTAAGTCTTCTGGGTTTATTGCCAATTTAACCCAAAGCTCTTTATCTATATCTCATTGGAACGTCGCTAAGTTTACTGGGTATATTAATCAACCTCTTGTTAAACATCAGCATGGTAAAATTACTAAAGCATTAGTGCATCCAATCGCTGCGATTAAGCAATAAGTGTTAAGTTGTTAAAATAGGCATTATTTCATTTTATATTGCAAACCATAGCCAAGCGGGAATAGTGGTTTAGCTGTTTTTTTCTTTTTTTCATATGACAAAGTTTTAGGCCAAGAAAAAGAAAGTTTCCCCTGAAAGTTAAAATCACCAAAAAGCATATCACTCACACCTTGACCTTCTGAGCCGGGCAACCAAGCGGCAATAAAAGCTGCAGATTCTTCAAGTTCAGGATTAATGATCAATGTTCTACCTGAAATTAAGATAACAATAACAGGTAGACCTTTATCGCTAAGTGCTTTAATAACTTGATAGTCTTCAGGATGTAATTCTTTCAACTCGACAGAGTGCCCGTAGGGTTCTGAAATATTTATCTGACCATTTATTTGCGAACCAGCTTCTATGATGAGATTTTCACAGCTCCGAATATCACCAAACCCTTCAGCATATGGGGATTCACCCACAACAACAACAGCTACATCATGATCTTTGGCAGAGATTTCTGAAATGTCATCAGTATTCTTTAATATCGCTTTGGGGGCTTCTTCTGATATACCTTGCCAAATAGAGGTCGCGCCTCGAAATTTATCGTTGCCAGAAACACCTTGCCAATCAATGGTAAATCCCCCGCATTGATGACCAATATTGTGAGCATTTTTCCCCGTAACTAAAATTCGGTCACTTCTTTTTAAAGGGAGTGTCTTTTTTTTGTTTTTTAATAGAACAAGTGATTTTTTTACGGCTTCGCGAGCAAGATTTCTATGTTCACTTGAACCAAAGCTAGCATGATTTGCCCAAGTTCGATGGCTAGGACAGGGAGCCTCAAATAAACCACTGGCAAATTTCACCGATAGTATTCGGCTTACTGCATCGTTTATTCTTGATATCGGAACGGTTCCTAATTCAACATGGTTGAGTAGATGTAAAATAAATTGATGCCAATTATCAGGTAACATAAACATATCTATACCTGCATTTACACCTTGAGCAACTGAAAGATAAAAGTCATCGCAAAGATAATCAATGCCATTCATATCAGAAATGATGAAGCCAGAAAATTCCAGCTGTTTTTTGAGTACATCTTTTAACAAATATTCATGACCATGGCATTTATTCCCATTCCAACTATTAAATGAAGCCATAACGGTCATAGCACCTGATTCAATTGCAGTTATATATGGGGTAATGTGATTATTGTTAAGCTCTTCCCAAGTGATATTTGCATCACCTTGATCAATACCATGAGAAGTGGCTCCGTCACCTACCCAATGTTTAACACAAGCTATTACGCCTTCACTATTAAGTTTTCCTTGCAGTCCATCTATGATCCCACCCGCATATTTACAAACTAATTCAGTTTTTTGAGAATAACTCTCATAGTAACGGCCCCATTGGTTATTTTGTGCAACCGCAAGGTTTGGTGCAAAAACCCAATCTACTCCGGTGGCTAAAACTTCTTTTCGGGTGATTTCTGCTATACGTTTCACTAAATCAGGATCGTTAGCAGCGCCTAACCCTATATTGTGGGGAAAAACAGTCGCCCCTTTAAGGTTGTTGTGACCATGTATAGCATCGACACCATAAAGTAATGGAATTGGCAGATGATTTTCATCTTCAAAGGTTGAAGCTTTCCAATAATCATCTGTGATTTTTAGCCAGTTTTCTACATCATTATTTTCTGGTAATGAACCTGCGCCACTCATTACTGAACCTAAGTGATAATTTTTAACATCGTCATTAGAACAGCCTTGTCGTTCAGCTTGAACCATTTGTCCAATCTTTTGTGCTAATGTCATTTTTGACATCAGCTCACTTACTTTTATTATGATTGACGGCTGTCTAAGTAGTGGATGCATTTTTATACATATCCCGTTAGTGTTAAATAAAATAAATGGGCTAAATTGATATAAACTCAAGTATCATTTTTTGTAAAATTATTTTTTATTAAAAGGTAAATATTATTCTGGCGTCAACACAACTTCAAACACTACTTTTAGTTCAGTGGCTGAGTTGCTGCCAATCCAAGCATTAAATAAACCAGGCTCAGTATTTAGTTTCATTTGTCGATTGTAGAAAGCAAACTCGTCTGTATGAACCTTAAAAACAACTGTTTTACTTTGTCCTGCAGGTAAGTAAATACGTTGAAAACCTTTTAATTCTTTCACTGGACGAGTTACGCTGCCCACTAAATCTCTGATATACAACTGAACAATTTCTTCTGCATCAACGCTGCCAACATTTGAAAGAGTTGCAGATACTTCCACACTTTCTCCCATTGAAACAGAATGCATATTTACTTGAATATTCGTGTACTCAAATTGAGTATAAGAAAGGCCAAAACCAAAAGGAAATAAAGGAGAAAAGTGAGTATCTAAATGTGTACTTGTCATACCTAATGAAGTTTGAGGCGCTCTTACCTCTATGTCATTTATATCGACAAATGTCGCATCAGAGGCGGGTCTACCGGTGTTTTTTTGTCCATAATAAAGTGGAATTTGGCCAACATTTCTTGGGAAGGTAACAGGTAGCTTCCCCGAAGGACAAACCTCACCAAATAATAAGTCAACAATCGCTGGACCACCCATAGTACCTGGGTGCCATGCAAAAAGAATAGCATCAACTTTAGGGAGAATTTTTTCTAAAGTTATGGGTCTACCCGCCATAATAACCAGAACGATAGGAGTGCCAGTCTTATGAATGGCCTCAATTAACTGTTCTTGGCAACCGGGTAAGTCTATATTAGAGCGGCAATGTGCCTCACCTGATAAAATGGCTTCTTCGCCTACAATCATCACTGCGACATCAGACGAAAGGGCTATTTTAACTGCTTCGTCAAAGCTATCTTGATTGTTACTGCGTGACGTTTCTAACCCTTTGGCATAGTTAACATCTACTAAATCACCAACATATTTTTTGATCGCCTGAAGGCACGTAATGCTACTATCAATATTTGCATCAAATACCCAAGTGCCTAATTGCTCATAACCATCGTCAGCGAGTGGACCAATGACAGCCATTGAGGATATTTTCGTTTTACATAATGGTAATATTTGATTGTTATTTTTAAGCAGAACACAGCTTTTACTTGCTGCTTCTTTGGCAATGGATAAATGAGCGTTATTTAAATGTTCTTCACGGTTATTTGGGTCCGTAAATGAATTTTTAAAAAGCCCTAAATCAAACTTCAATGCTAATAGTCGACTGACCATTGTATCAATTTGTTTAATGCTAATCTTGCTCTCTTGAATAAGTAAAGGTAAGTTTACCGCATAAGTCTTACTGGCCATTTCCATATCAATGCCTGCATGACAGGCCTCGAATGCTGCAAATTTTTCATCTTCACAAAATCCATGTGTCACTAATTGGGGGATCGATTCCCAGTCACTCACTACTAGACCATTGTAACTCCACTCGTCACGCAACATATCATTGAGCAACCATGAGTTTCCTGTAACAGGTACACCGTTGAGATCGCTAAACGAAGCCATAAATGTTGAAACACCTGCGTCTGCAACAGCTTTAAAGGGGGGCAGATAAACATTTCTAAGTTCATTTTCTGGTATGTTAGTTGTATTGTAATCACGTCCGCTTTCACTTGCGCCATAACCAGCAAAATGTTTTGCACAAGCAGCTATCGAAGTATTATCTGAGAGGTTCTTTCCTTGAAAACCTTTTACCATAGCTACGCCCAATGCTGAACATAAATAAGGGTCTTCACCTAAACTTTCAGCAATACGTCCCCAGCGCGGATCCCTGCTAATGTCTATCATTGGAGCGAAGGTCCAATTTATACCATTATTTGACGATTCTATAGCTGCTATTTTTGCGCAAGTTTCGACAAGCTCTGTTGACCAAGCGGCAGCTTGTCCCAATGGGATGGGGAATATGACATTAAAACCATGAATAACATCACGGCCAATCAATAGTGGAATGCCTAATCTACTTTCATGTGTAGCAATACTTTGAAGTTTATTAATCGTATCTATATTTACTTCATTAATTACGGAACCGACATTACCCATTTTTATTGAGCGTTCTAAGTTGTCATCATCATTATTAAATTGGCTCATTTGTCCAATTTTTTCTTTTAACGTCATTTGTGATAATAAAGATGATACGTAAGACGCTTTATCTAAATCATTTGGGTTATTAAGCTGTTGACAAATATTTACTGGCATGACGTCTCTTAAATGATGTGAAAATTTTGAATGCGAAAGGTCTTTGACCCGACTTAACTTCAATAAAATGAATCTAACCTATTCTTTCAGGTTATTACTAATGTGAATGGAAACAACTTAAATACGGTAGGGTGGACTTATTTCGAGGCTATTTGGACTTTTGCTAATTTTTTAATAGAACTTGTCGTTATTGTAATATGAAGGAATAAAAGTATTTATTGTAAATACAAAATTATCACCAGGCCATTTCATCGACATATAACGACCCACTCATCGTTTTTTCATTGTTTAAGATATACATTTATATAATGTCAGATGGACCTTATATATATGAATAGTTTTAACGGAATTTTAGCGTATATAAACGTCTAGTTAAAAAGTTTCATTCAATCATCATTTTCAACGGAATAACGCTTTATGAGTACGCAAGAAACCTATGAAACTCGACCTGAAGATAAAATTTCAATAATAAGAAAAATTATCTATGGATTCGGTGCTTTCGTTAATAACTTACTAGGTGCGGCAATTGGTACAATGACCATTGTGCTTAACTTAGGGTTAGGTATGAATCCTGCTCTAGTAGGTTTGTTAGGTGCACTACCTCGCTTGGTAGATGCATTTACTGATCCTCTAATGGGTTATATTTCCGACAACACGCGATCAAAGTGGGGCAGACGCAGACCCTATATATTTTGTGGAGCTATTATCGCAGGTATAACCTTCGCCTTGTTATGGCAACTGCCTAGAGGGCAGAGTGAAGAGTTTTACTTTTGGTTCTTTTTGATTGGTTCTATCATTTTTTATCTCGCTTACACTGTTTTTGCCACGCCTTGGGTTGCTTTAGGTTATGAGTTAACGCCAGATTATCATGAACGTACTAGTATCATGGCAGTTCAGAACTTTATGGGGCAATTTGCCTGGTTATTTGCCCCTTGGTTCTTATTGTTTATGCAAAATGAATCGCTTTTTAGCGATATGATTGAAGGTGCTAGTTGGTTGGCCGTCATCATTGGACTCTTTACCATTATTGTGGGTATTTTGCCGGCAATATTCCTTACTGAACGTTTTACGCCCATCGCCAATTCAAAAACTGTTGTTGACTCAGCGGTTGTACCTGTAAAGTCAAGAAGCCTAGCGAGTTCTGCCGCTGACTTTTTTAAAGGGTTTTTAATTACACTTAAGTTTAAGCCGTTTCTTAGTTTATGTGGTGCAACATTTTTAGTCTTTAATGGTTTTATGATGGTTTCAGCATTTCAAAGTTACGTGATTATTTATTACGTGTTTGGCGGTGACCAGGCACTAGGCGCAGAATATGTCGGTTGGGCCGGTACCGTGTCATTTGTTTCGACTTCTTGTGCTATTTTTATTGTCACTAAATTATCGAGCTGGCTGGGTAAACGAAATGCATTTTTCATCACTATCGCTATTTCTATTTTCGGTTATGCGCTGAAATGGATTTGTTTTACACCCGATAATCCAATGCTAGTCATTATTCCACCCATGTTCTTTTCTTTTGGTTTAGGCGGTTTATTTACCTTGATGGGGTCAATGGTAGCAGATGTATGTGATCTAGATGAACTGGAAACTGGTGAACGACGTGAAGGCATGTTTGGCTCTATTTACTGGTGGGTTGTTAAACTTGGCTTGGCTGCAGCAATGGCGGCTGGCGGATTCTTACTTCATGCAACTGGCTTTGATGTTGCGTTAGGTGGTGCTCAAGCTGGAGATACATTATTTTACATGCGTTTAGCAGATGTTCTTGTACCCGTATTTTGTTCAGTACTTGCCATTTGGATGGTTGCTACTTATCCGATCACTGAAAAAATGGCTCACGAGACACGTAAAAAGCTTGAAGAAAGACGTGGAAATATGGCTGCTGACAATAGTACTTTGGATGAAACATCTGAAGGGGCAACTCCAGCGTAAAGCAGTTTTAAATGATATACCCATTTGGCTAATCCTATGGGTATATCATTAACTTTATGCCCATTGTTTTTTACTGTTTTATTCAAAGTTAATGTAAACAAACAAAATACAAAAACACAATTAAGTTATTGTTTTTAATTTATTTATTAATTAGTTGTATGTGATTAATAAATAAATTATTCATTAACACCATTTGTTCACACTCTATATCCATTTCAACTTTTTAATCCCCCCCACTGACCGTATTTCGATGCTAATTGGTTAATCATTATGCTAAAAATATTCAGGCTTGAGCATGGTTATTTATAAGGTGCTCACAAACTAGATAATTCTAAAGCAAAGTATTAAACACTTTTGAAACAGGTGATGTAGTTCTGCTTATCTTTTTGGAATCGTTATAAACCGAATTATTCAATAAGTTGATTATCGATTAACTTATTTGAACATTTTTAGAGAAGAATAATAAAATAATGAACAAATTAAAAATGAATTTTAGTAAATGTAGAGCACCAACAAGTACTTTTACAGTTACGTCAAAAAAAATAGTTTTGCTGTTTTTACTCAGTTTTCTAATGGGCTGTGGAGGTGATTCATCTTCAGAACAAGAAGTGGTGATAAATTTAGACAGTGATAATGATGGCATTTTCGATCAAGTCGACGTCTGCCCAAATACAGTAGCAAATGCGAGTGTAGACGCGAGTGGTTGCGAAATAATTGTTGTTATTGTCGATACTGATAGTGACAACGACGGTGTTAATGATGAAGAAGATACATGTCCTGATACCCCTGAAGGTACCACTGTGGACATCGCTGGCTGTGCAGTGGTTGAAGAAGTTGTCGATGTGCTTATTCAAGCAGAAGATTACATCAGTTATTACGATACCACTCCTGACAACGAAGGTGGAGCAAACTATCGTAATGATGAAGTCGATATCGAAGTCACTACGGATGTGGGGGGCGGATACAATATTGGCTATACCCAACCAACAGAGTGGCTCGAATATTCAGTAACGTTAAGTGAAGCCACTTATGCAATTAGTACCCGTGTTGCGTCTGAGTCAGGGGGTGGTAATTATACCTTGTCGATAGATGGCAAAACAATCGGTAGCGATACTGTTGGAAGCACAGGAGGATGGCAGACCTTTGAAACACATGTTGTTAATTCGTTTTTAACGACTAGCGGTACTTTTACGATTAGATTAACAATAGATTCTGGTTCATTTAATATTAACTGGTTACAAATAACAGCGGTTATTGATGATGATTTAGATGGTATTGGTAATGATGTCGACTTATGTTTGGATACACCGCCGAATGCAGTTGTTAATGAAGTGGGGTGTTCTGATTCAGACGGTGATGGCGTATTTAATAACCTTGATAATTGTCCTGAGACACCAATAGGCACATTTGTCGATTTCTTTGGCTGTGAAGCCGTTGAGCAGTTAATTGAAGTGGCCTTTAACAACGATATTCTTGTGGGTGGAAAAGACAGCGGAAAACCAGATTTTAGCTTATATACTTTTGATAATGATATGGGTTCTGAGGGGAGTAATTGCAACGATAGCTGTGCAGTTAATTGGCCTCCTCTTTTGGTAACTGATGGTGTTGCTTCTGGTGTACCCAATTTATCAATAATTACTCGTAATGATGGAACAACACAAGCGGCCTATCAGGGTAAGCCGTTATACTTTTTTATTGGTGATACAGCAAAAGATACTACTGAAGGTGCGGCTATAACGGGTTGGCAACTTCAAGAATACGGACTTTTTGGTGATATTGTTCCACTTTATACGTCAAGTACGGCACTAGAGCATGCTTTAATTTATGAAACTAATGATGCCGTTGTTACAAAATTTTCTGACCGGGGGAGAGATCGTCACGCGAAAGAAGACCAATTTCAGCAATACGACCATTACCTTTCTCATTATTGGACCCACCGAACAGCTCGTTATAAATTTACTGATTACGTTGCTAAAGGCGGCTCATCCATTTTAGTTGAATGGGTAAGTGAATGGCAGCTTGAAGCATTAGAATTTAGAGCATGGTACTCGGGAATGAATACTGTTGCTGAATACCATGGTAATTATGAGCCTAACGTTGTGACTGTCGGTCATGGTAGTTATGACGACGATCTAGTTCAAACGAGTAGTACTGGCGATCAATATAAATATTCAGTAACCATTAATGAGTTTCGAGGACTTAATGGCAGTTCAGAAACGCTTAGTATTGGCCAACATATGGAAATTGAAGTGAGTCAGTTTTTATTGGGGGTTCCTGAGGGACGGTCAAATTATTACGGTACAACTTACCTTTATCAAGTAGGTAAGGGCGGTATGGTTCCTTGGAAAACAGTGGGAGACTTTGATGATAAATCTTCAGAGCGTGAAAATTCACATCCTATTGCCAAAGAAGGTTGGCTGGGGGGGAATACGACACTTCCATATCAATATACCAATGAGCCAGACGACCATTTTATGCAAATGGCAACTAATTTATCTAGTTTTAATGGTCAGCCATTCGTTCTTGGACGACGTATTCATCACACCTCTTTTGTTGATGGCAAGCATGATGAAGATCCTGCCAATGGTACCTTTTCAGAAATGGTGGGTAAATCAGGAACGCATTTTGTTAATCATAGTTGTGCAAGTTGTCATGAACGAAATGGTAGAGCAGCACCGGCACCTATTGGTGAGGCACTAGATAAATGGGTATTTAAAATTGCCGATGCTGATGGTAATGCAGATGCCCAACGTGGTGCGGTTTTACAGCCAACTAATACAGGCGGTGTACAAAACGAAGGAACAGTGGCGATTGAATCTTGGACTGAGGTTGATGGATTACGCTCTCCTAATTATAAGTTTTCAACGGGGACGCCAGAAAAATTCTCAGCACGTATTGCACCTCAACTCGTAGGGCTAGGGTTATTAGAAGCAATCCCTGAAGAAACTATTTTAGCGATGGCTGATGTTAATGATGAGGTTGCTCCCTTTGGTATTTCAGGTAAAGCGCAAAGCGCTATCGACCCAGAAACCCAAGAAATTCGCCTTGGACGTTTTGGTTGGAAAGCAGCTACATCAAGTATAAAGCATCAAGTAGCGGCAGCATTTAATACCGATATGGGTGTTATGACCTCGGTATTGCCATCGCCTGATTGTGGTTCAGCTCAGCTAGTAAGAGATGAATGTGGAAATGACCAATCTGAAATAAGCGACGAGCACCTTAATAACTTAGTGAAATATATCGCCTTGTTGGGCGTAAGAGCACAACGAGACCTTGATGATCCTCAAGTACAACAAGGTCAGGCTTTGTTCTCAAGTATAGGCTGTGTGGATTGTCATACCGATACATTACAAACCAGTATATATCACCCATTGAGTGAACTAAGAGATCAAACTATTCATCCTTATACCGATTTATTGTTGCACGACATGGGCGAAGGTCTAGCTGATAATTTAGGTGAAGGAAACGCTACAGGTGCTGAATGGCGAACAACACCATTGTGGGGATTAGGTTTGTCAGCATGCGTTACTGGTGGTGTTGTAAATCCAATTGGCGGTCAGGGTAATGAAGAATGTTCGCCCGAGCATAGTTATTTACATGACGGACGTGCGAGAACGATTGATGAAGCAATTCTCTGGCATGGTGGGGAATCTGAAGCTTCTAAAGTCAAATATGAAGCATTGTCTGATACTGAAGAAGCAGCGCTGATTGCATTTTTGAAATCATTATAAAGTCGGTATTCATTGAGTCGATGAGAGATTGACTCAATGATTTTTTAAGAGAACAAGAGATAAATAATGAAAAAACATACAATATATCAACGGAAATCTACGTCGGTACAGCAAAAATGTATCACTGTAAAAAGTCGACTATTACTCATTTTCCTCTTTAGTTTGTTAACAACAACCGCTAACGCAGGTTGGGAAGTTAATTATATTGATACTTTTGCAGGGAACAGTGTTAATTGGCAGAATTGGACCGCTCAAATAGATGCTAACTTTAATAATGAAGTGCAATGTTATACCGATGACGACAGTTCAGTTAATAAAAACTTCGATGTTTCTGACGGTACTTTAAAAATCATTGCAAGAAAAAAACAGGTTAATTGTGCGGGTTTAAATAATCAACCCAGAACCTGGACATCAGGCAGAATTAACGGCAAAGATAAGCGTGAGTTTCTATACGGTAGAATTGAATCAAGAATTCGTTTTCATAATCTAGAAGGTGGCACATGGCCTGCCTTTTGGATGTTAGAGAATCGTATCGCTGAAAGCCCACGAAAAAATGATGATGATTTTTCTAACTGGCCAAACGCTGGTGCTGGCGAAATAGATGTCTGGGAATGGTTTGCTAATAACCCGAGTACTTATATCACCAATTTTTTTAATGCTGGCGGTGGCTCTTGTGGTAATGAGGTGAGGTTTACTTATCCAAACGGTGCTAATGATGTTCTCAGTTGGCATGATTACGCGATTGAGTGGGATGAAGATAACATCTCATTTTACATGGACGACACGCTAGTCACTTCACATAATGTCTCGAATTGCCCACAATATAAAGAGCCTATGTTTGTTTTGCTTAATGTTGCCATGGGGGGAAATTTAGGTGGAACAATAGATTCAAGCCTTAACAAAGTAACGATGGAAGTTGATTACTTAGCACATTGTACTTCAACCAATCAAAACAATGCCAATCGCTGTAATGAAAGCACTCCGACTCTTTATGCTGATGACGATAATGACGGCATAGAAAACAATATTGATAATTGTCCTAATACGCCATCTGGAAAAATTGTTGATGAAAATGGTTGTGTGGTTGACGTTGTCAATTTAGCTCCTGAAGTTTCTTTATCAATTACACAGAATAATGTAGTTGTTTCATCAATTGACATTAATGCAGGTTTAGTTGAAATATCAGCCAATGCGACAGATGAAAATACTGACGATAACCTTTCTTATATTTGGTTAATGACAAGTGCTATACCATCACCCTCTATTGATGGGGGAGTTGTTCGTTTTGATCCATCTTCTATGTCAGGTGGTAGTTCGCACAAAATCGATTTGACTGTGAATGACAACGGTAACCCAATACTTTCAGCAAGTAGCAGTATTCAATTTACTGTTAATGAGGTTCAGATTGACCCTGGCGGTGTTAAAAGTGAAAAGAGCAGTGGAGGCTCATTTAGTTATTTAATGCTATTGATGCTTATCTTGTTAAGCACTAAAGTGGGGTATTTTAAGTTAAGATGAAACCAGTTTTCTAGCGAGTAAATCATCCACATTATTTTTTGATTTTATTCTGTGTTCTTAAAATAAACTATCTTACTTTTAGGTTGCCGTTTTCATCAGAAAATAGGCAACCTTCTCTAAAGTATAGGTCGAAAGGTTCACTTTTATACGAACCCGAATGTTCACGTCAATAGATACTTAAGCTGTTTAGAGTGTCAATCTATCTTGTTGTTGACTCAGAACTAAGCCGCCATAGCTGACAGATAAGGCCTTTAATATACAGTCAGTACTCTTTGATTCAAATAAGGGAACGACCTCACTCATTATGCACAATAATATTAAATAGACTTAAATGTAAAATTAAGCTTATATTAATAATGACATATTAAAGTCATTATTGTGTTTTCAGCGTAAAAAGGTGGTTATGCTTCTTTTAGGGTTATATTTATTTATTGCTTTGTTTTTTTCGTTTTTGTGTTCAATTGCAGAAGCTGTACTGTTGAGTGTTTCTTGGGTATATATTGCCTTTTTAGAAAAGAATGGACATAAATCAGGTGAAATTCTCCGAGAATTAAAGGGGAATATAAATAAACCCTTGTCTGCTATTTTAACCTTAAATACTATTGCTCATACCGTAGGTGCCGCAGGAGTAGGTGCTCAAGCCACTTTAGTGTTGGGAGATATTTCATTAGGAGTTATCTCCGCGGTACTAACTTTCTTGATACTCGTTTTTTCAGAGATCATTCCAAAAACACTTGGCGCTTCATATTGGAAAGCATTGGCTCCAGCCACCGCCCATTGTCTTAAGTTCGTTATATATATGTTGAACCCTATCATCAAAATATTAGAGTTGATTACTCGCAATATGGTAAAGAAGGAGTCTATCGGATTTAAACGGGATGATTTTTCCATTATGGCTCAGTTGAGTGTAAACGAAGGACATATAAATCAACAAGAAGCTACGATATTACAAAATTTATTGTTGCTGCAAGAAATAAAAATTAAAGACATAATGACACCAAGAACTGTGATGTTCTCTCAGCCTCAGCAACTTCTAGTAAAAGAGTTTTTTCATAAACACAATAAAAATCGTTTTACTAGGATTCCTATTTATGAAAATGAACCAGATGATATTGTAGGCTTTGTTATCCGAGGTGATTTACTGTTAGCTCAAGCTCGTGGTAATTATGATACCCGTTTAGGTAATTATATTAGGGAGATGCCAACCTTTCTAGATAACATGTGTTTGTCACACGCGATGAGAGAACTATTAATAAGTAAAACTAATATTTCCCTCATTGTAAATGAATATGGCACTGTGCGTGGAATATTAACATTGGAAGATATTCTGGAAACTTTAATTGGTCATGAAATAATTGATGAAGGTGACAAAGATATTGATATGCAAAAATTGGCAAAGCGTTTATGGAAAGCTAAGACTAAAAAGTACAATATTGACTTAGAGGAAAACAAATAACAGAATTAAGTCTTTGCTAATAAAACGGTTATTGCGATTTACTAGTTTTACACAGATTAGTACCTTTCTTTTGAGAAATGTAAATAGCTTCTTCAATTAATACTTCTGCAGACTCTATTTCACCAATTACATCCAAATTTTCCAACCAATGGCGTAATAATTTTTCATTATGGAACATCAAGGATGAAGCTTTGTTGAACTCTTTACTATATAAAGGCTTCATAAGTGTTTCACTTGCTTCTTCTAGTGAATGAGCTAATTCAATATTACCTTCAGCTTTAAATATGAGTTTTTGTATATGCATTCCCATAACTTGAGACATGCCAGTCTTACTTCTTTTTTCAAGGTTACTGCCTAACTGTAAACATGCATTTATTTTTGTTATTGCCCCGCTTTCTTTGCACCATTTAAAAATATGGCTAAATGGTAAAGGCCTTGCAGCTTCAACACCTATACCTCCGATAATATTAGAGTGGAAATCATATGCGGCAGTCCCCTCTAAAGCTTGTCCGTACAACTTAATTCTTTCACCGTATTTTTCATTAAAGAAGGGGGTTTTGATAAGT
This sequence comes from uncultured Colwellia sp., assembly GCA_913020705.1. The sequence goes on along the minus strand of CAJWBY010000010.1, from coordinate 34,397 downwards.
TCAGATATTGAAGTAAATACACCGTCGTCATCACTTTTTGAAGCAAAAAATAAAGCGGAGTGCCACCACATTGCACCATTATCTTTATCTGAAGCAATAGCCGCATCTATTAAGCTCTTATTACATTTACTGTTTGATATGAGGGTACATAAAGAAACAGTCTCCATTAAAGCTAATGAGTTATTTGGAAATTTATGATTATATTCAAGTAACAATTCAAGCTTAGATTTATCAGGCAATTGAGCAAACAAAATATACTCTAACTGCCTATCTTGTGAGGTGGAGCTAGACAAGGATTGGAAGTGTTGCAGTAGAACTTCAAAATCCTCTTCTTCCTCAACAAATGATTCCAACGAACACTCAATAATATCCTCCTCATTAGATGCTTCCTGAACTAGTTTCTCTTTTGGTTGTTGCGAATTTAAAGTTATAGGCTCTAATAATTGCTTATTTATTTCTGAGGTAGGATTCTGCGTAACTCTAGTATTAGAAGCGAAGTTAACTTTATTTGTATATTTAAAGAAAAAGGCAGATATAAGTAAGATAAAAAATAAAAACCAAGTTTTCTTATTCTTAAACATAGTTCAAGTCCGTTTTACTATTATATTTTATTTTTACAAAGTGAGTAATACGCTTTCTATCCATTCTTTAGCAGTTGTGGTATCTGTAAAGAATTCATTTTTTAATCCAGCTTTATTGTAAACTGCTTCAAATTGAATTTGAGTAGTTAACGCGAATGAGCTTTGAACCATATTAATTGCAATTGCTTTAGCATTTCCTTGTTTCACTTTATGTAAATGATAATTTAGACCTTCCTGTGTAGCTAGCGTTTCTCCTTTAAGTTCTACAACGATCCCATAAGCTTTATTTTTGAAGTTTTCTTGAACCGTTTGTTGTAGATTTGAATGAAGGATTTCGAAAAACTCTAAGTTCCATGGACCTAATGTATCGATAATGATGATATTACTATCAACAGTAAATGTGCATCGACCATGAGCTGGAAACGTAGGACTCAAAATAACATACCTATTTTACTAAAGTTAACGAACTACAATATTTTAATAATCATCATTATATAAATGACTTACTCATTTAATCAAGCATAGGATAAGAAATGAAATAGTCTGTTGATAATTTATTTGCTGTATATGGCTGAAGAGTTTGCTGTTAATTTGAAAAAAGCACAAGATGAAGTGTTAGTATTTAACAGTAGAAAATGATTAAGTCTTAAAAATAACGAGTGAGCGTCATCCCTAACCAATAATAAAATGAATTATTTAACTTCAACATTAATTGTAAGGTAAGCATTATTATGGGTAGTTATGTTGAGTGTGTAAGTTACTCAGTTAGCTAAAATGAGTTGCCAAAGGTTTTGTCCGTTATGTATAACCTCTAGCTTTTTGTTTAGGCAATAAAATACAATGTAATTTTGCCAAGTAACAATACAATAAATACAAGTGCTATATTCAAGACGAGTTCATTCTCGAGTAAATTTCTTGATGATTTCATAAAACCCCTCTGCTTATTTAAATAAGTCTATTAAACGAGTTTAAAAAAAGGCTTACAGTAAACCTTTTTTATTCTACTGATCGTATAAATAAAACTTGGCTAATTTACATTTAGCCAAGTTTGGTTTGTGCTTAGTTAAAGTACAAGTTATCAATATAAACAGTTCCGCTTCCTACAAATTTGAATTGGAATGCCTTAGTCAAATCTACTACGCTTGAATATTCACTTAATGGAATATCAATACTCTGCCAGCCACCTTGAGTTGTAGTGATGGTGTATGACGTTTCTAATGGACCTTCACTGATTAAGAATACATCAAGTGTAGTTGCATCTGCAGTCCAGTAATCAAGGTGCAAGGTCGTTTTACCTGAAACATCTTGAGTGGCGTACTGTATGCCTTGATAGTTCAAACCTGCCATTTTAAGCGTATTATTGCCTTCAATCATCTCGACAGTTGTCACAGTAGATTGTCCCCAATTTGGGTTGGTGTCTACGTCTGCAACAGCAGTATAGGTATCACTAAACACAGAAATAACATCAGCTGCAGCAACTGTTGGAGTTGGAGCTGCAGTGGTTGGTTCTGCTGGGGTTACAACAGTAGCGGCAGTATCTGTGAACATCATATTATCAACATAGATGGTACCAGCACCAACAAACTTGAATTGAAATACCTTAGTTAAATCTACCACGCTTGAATATTCACTTAATGGAATATCAACACTCTGCCAGCCACCTTGAGTTGTAGTGATAGTGTATGACGTTTCTAACGGACCTTCACTGATTAGGAATACTTCAAATGAGGTTGCATCTTCTGTCCAATAATCAAGGTGCAGGCTAGTTTTACCTGAGACATCTTGAACAGCGAACTGTATGCCTTGATAGTTCAAACCTGCCATTTTAAGTGTATTATTTCCAGCAATGTCAACTTCAGTTGTAACCGTAGCTTGGCCCCAATCTGGATTAAGATCTACATCAGCAACAGCAGTATAGGTATCACTAAATACAGAAATAACATCTGCTGCAGCTTGTGTTGGCACTGGAGCACCTTCCGTAGGCCCAGTTGTTTCAGTAACTTCTTGTGCAGAGAACATGATGTTATCAAAGTAATTCATTGTATCTTGAGCTCTTGTACTCGTTTGATCTGCATGAATAGCAAAACCATCAATTACACCTGTTTCAGCATGACCAATCCAAGCACAAGTATCAAATGTTAACGTTTCCCATTGATTTACTACTGTATTAGCTACAGCGACTGTGCCTGCTGAGCCCCAACCATCGCCATTTTGTTTCTCAAATTTAACATGCACTGTACCAATAGTGTCTTTGTAAACATCAAGTTTAACAGTACAATTTGTTGCATCTAATGCAAAAGTATCAATACCTTCAGTTCTTGCCCCTGCCCATTCACCATCATCTTGAAGAATATCTAATAAAGCAACGGTATCTGAAGTGTTGATGCCTGTTTTATCTGGATTATCTACATACTGAACAACAGCCGTATCAAATGATCCCCATGTTAATTGTGGACCTTCAAAATCAATACCTAGAGCCGTTGTTGTTGTTGCACCATCACCTGAGTCACCAGGAAGACGAGTTTCGTCAGGAGTTTTTGCGCCATCAGGATAGAAAGCAAAATTATCTAGTTGATAAACAGCTCCGCCATTACTTGCCCAGTTAGGGAATAACATAATGTTATTAATTGCAGTAAGATCAAGACCAGTTAAATCACTTAAATTAAAGCTGTAATGCTGCCATGTACCTACTTCAATCGCACTATGATCACCATTATCTTTAAAGATACTGTAATCGCCAAGTATGCCTGCATCGCCTTCTATTTTTATGAACCACTCTTCAGTTCCAGCAGGAGCTGTGGTCACTTTAAGATCAAATTCAAAGGTACCAGTGCTCGCGAATGCACTCACATCAATTGGTGTGCCGTCTACAGTAGGTTTATAACCTGCTACGAAATTGTTTGCGGTAATAGTGATTTCATTAACCATATCGTAATCAGGATTTGGATCAGTGATTACTTGTGAAGAACCGTTTGCATCAACCCATGATTCCCAGTTACTCATACCGTCAGAAAGAATGAATGATGCTTCAGATGCATCTCGTGGCGCATCAGCAACTGGCGGTTCACCTGCAGTAGCAACAGTGATAGTAAACATTTGCATGCTATCTTCAGTGCCATCATTCACTGTTAGCGTAATTTCTGTTGCAGCTATATCACCCGATGCTGGCGTACCAGAAAGAATGCCCGTGGCGGCATCAAATGTTAGCCATGAAAGAGCAGCTGGGATAGTCGCCGACATGGTAAGTGTGTCGTTGTCTGCATCAGTCGCCATTAACGTATAAGAGTATGCTTCACCAACAGTTGCAGTAGTAACACCTGTACTGGTAATAACCGGCGCATTATTAACGGCAACAGGAAGGGTTACAGTAATAGTAAAAGCTTGGGTAATATCGTCAGTTCCGTCACTTACCGTTAAAGTTACTGCCGTATCACCAGCATCAGCATCTGAAGGCGTACCTGATAACGTTCCGGTTGCGCTATCAAAAGTTAGCCAAGCAGGTAAATTGGCTGCTGACATTGTTAATGTGTCACCATCGGCATCGGCAGCAACTAACGAGTAGCTATAGGCTGTGCCAGATTCAACAGTTGTAACTGCTATACTGCTAATCGTTGGTGCTGAATTCAATATCTCTTCAATAATTTCGACAGCCTTGTCGTCTGAACCACCACACGCAGACAACGCTAAACCTAAGCTTAGTACGATGATGCTTTTGTTGAATCTTTTCATATTTGTTAGATTATTCATTTTGATCCCTTATAAACTGTTCAATCGTTATTATTAATTTATTTGAAGTGCTTTAAATCAACCTGAGATACAAAACTACATATAAGTCGCTATACTTTGTTTTTATAAACAGTTGAATATTTCCTTATTGAAGAGAATTACTGGCTAAATTAAACGCTAAAGCGTGCTCTTCTTATTCTTTTTTATAGTGAGTTTCGAGTCCAATTTAACTGAAACTGACCGCAATAAGGCTTCAAACAAAGTACATTAATAAGTGACACAAACAATCAGGAAACGGTGAGTCGTCCTTAATTTTGTGGTCAAATGGATTTTTATTAAATTCACACATGATTTGGCTAATAATTTACCAGAATGAGCTAAAACTAAGCAGGTTGGCTATGTGGTGATATTCGTTTTACGTGTGTTTTTTAGGTTGTATTGATGTTTTTTTTAATTAAATCAATTATCTGCTTTGATTTCTTACAAAAAGGGGAAAATAAAAGGTTTCTATAAGAAGGGTTAGTGAAAACAAAAATAATATCACCAAAATAAGACAGTTCACCTCATTTTGTCCATTTCAACTTTTCACTATCCCGTCTGACCGTATTTCAATGCTAATTAGTAAATCGTTGTGCTAAAAAGATAATCAGTTAAAAACATTATTTTATTTACGATTGTATTTATATTCACGTGAACCTTTTTATTAAAGAGTCACGTACATACACCATAAGAAAGATTATAAATATTTGATTTGGACATCTCTAGGGGAGAAGACATGAAAATTAAAAGCAGTGTTAAATTTAAAACACAAGGCTTGGCCGCAACAATAGGGCTAGCAGTTACGCTAGGACTCGCTGGTTGTGGTGGCGATTCAGCAACCGATACCAATATTGAAAATATTGATCCATTACAACCAGTTTCTGATTGGGAAATGGTGTGGAACGATGAGTTTGATGGAACAGCAATAAATGGCCAGAACTGGACACATGAAATTAACTGTGACGGTGGTGGAAACGGAGAGAAGCAATGTTATACCGATAGTGCTGACAACTCTTACGTACAAGATGGTATGTTGAATCTTGTAGCGCTACCCGCAGAAGAAGGTGCTGCTTTACCTTATACTTCAGCACGAATGACCACTCGCTATAAAGGTGATTTCAAATACGGTCGTATGGAAATGCGCGCTAAAGTTCCTTCAGGACAGGGCAGCTGGCCTGCATTTTGGATGATGCCAACAAATGAAGAATATGGCGAATGGCCACGTTCTGGTGAAATTGATATTTTTGAATCAGTTAACCTAGGCTCAGCTAGAGAAGACGGTACTTCAGAAACACATGTTTATGGAACGCTCCATTACGGTAAAAGTTGGCCAGATAACTCTCAATCTGGTAAATCATACATGCAAGAAAGTGGTGCTAACCCAGCTGATGATTTTCATACTTATGCAATAGAGTGGCAAGAAGGTGAAATTCGTTGGTATATGGACGATCACCTTTTTGCAACACAGCGTCAATCTGAAGTTCGCACAAACAGTAAAGATCAAGCCGTTGGCTTATCTCATAGAGGTTGGTTCACAGAATATTATGACCAACTTACAGGTGAACTGACTACTTATTGGGCAACTGCTCCATATGACAAAGATTTCTATTTAATACTTAACTTCGCTGTTGGTGGTGATTGGCCTGAAAACGTTAACGAATTAGGTGTTGACGCTACTGCTTTTCATGCAGCTAACAAATTTGAAGTTGACTACGTACGTGTTTATCAATGTAAACAAAACCCAGATACCGGCAAAGGTTGTGAAACGGTAAGAGCCGGTTACGACAGTTTAGAAGATGCGCTTGTTGAAGGTAAAGCTCCAGTTCCAGTACCTCCTAGCGATGGTATTGCTAAGAACTTATCTATATTTGACGGTACGCTAAACGCTAACTGGGCGGCATGGGATTGTTGTGGTGGTACTTCACCTGCAACTATTGCTGATGCAGACAAAGGTGATGTTGTTGAATTCACTATAGCTGACAATAACGGTACAGTGCTTGGTTTTAGTACAAGAGATGGCCATTTTCCAGATGATTTTACGGGACAATCATCACCATTCGATGCTTCTCTATTAGTAGATCTTAACGGTACATTATCATTTGACATGAAAGTCGTTACGGCTCCTCCTGCTGCAAGTGCATGGATCCTTAAGGTTGAAGCTGGTGACGGTGGACCAAATACGGGTGATATAAACTTAACGACTAGTTTAGAAGGTGTTGCTCCAGTTGAAGGTGAATGGCAAACCTATACGTTCCCATTATCAGTATTACAGGATGCAGGCTTAGATTTAAGTGCTATTGATGTTGTTATGATATTCCCTGCTTGGGGTACTGGTGAAGGTGCTGAGTACTTAGTAAGTAATATTGCCATTGAAGGTGATGTTGGTGGTGCTCCTCAATTAGTTGTATTTACTGATGATGAAAATGCTAGCTGGCCAATGTGGGATTGTTGTGGTGGTTCTACTCCAACAGTTGAATTAGATGATGATGCACACGGTAACGTAGCTGAATTCTCTATCGGTGCAGAGCCAACAGTAATGGGCTTTATTTCAAGAGAAGCTAATACAGATACTCCAGCTCCATTTGATGCTTCTTCAATTCTTTCAAATGGTATTATTCAGTTTGATATGAAAGTAACGTCAATGCCTGGCGATGCAGCTTGGATGTTTAAAGTTGAAGCAGACAATAACGCAAGTTTTGCTGAACTTCCTTTAACTGACACCGTTGAAGGTGTAGCTCCTGCTCTAGACCAATGGCAAACATACACATTCAATTTATCTGCTTTAGCGACTGCTGGATTAGATGTAAGTGCAATTGATGTGCTAATGATCTTCCCAGCATGGGGTGCTGGCGAAGGTGCAATCTACCGTGTAGATAACGTGAAGATTTATGATCCTACAGCATCAACAGTTGATAACAATGCGTTATTCACTGAAGCTCCAGCTACTGGATGGTCATTGTGGGATTGTTGTGGTGGTACAACACCAACGCTTGAAAATGATGGAACTGAACATGGCATGACTGCTGAATATGTTATTGGCGCACAACCAACAGTTGTCGGCCTTTTTGCAGACGATGGTGTTTTTGTTGATGCATCAAGCATGTTAGCAACAGGTGTTGTTACCTTTGATATTAAGGTTATTACGCCACCAAATGATGGCACTAGCACGTGGATGTTTAAAATTGAGTCAGATGGCGCAACTACTTTTGCTGAGCTTCCTTTAACAGGAAGCACTGAAGGATTAGCACCAACTACAGGTGAATGGCAAACATATACATTCCCACTACAAACATTATTTGACGCAGGCTTAGATGTTAGCCAGATTGATGTATTAATGTTTTTCCCTGCTTGGGGAACGGGTGAAGGGGCTGTTTTCCGTCTTGACAATGTAATGATAACAACGCCATAACCACGTTATTAAGAAAGGTTGAGCGGCTTTCACGAGCCGCCGTCATTAGAACTAATTTTAAGAAAGTAGGGTACACATGAAACATTCAATTTTTAATAAAAAACGCATAGCCGTTTGTATATCTGCAATCCTAGCGACAGGACTAAGCAGTCAACTTTATGCAGCAGAAGCTGAAGCAGAAAAAGCACAAGCTGGTAATAAAAATGAAGCAATAGAAGTTATTGAAGTAACGGGTATTATGAGCAGTTTAACCCGTTCAATGTCTGTAAAAAGAAATACTTCTGGTGTTGTTGATGTTATTTCAGCTGAAGATATGGGTAAATTTCCTGACACTAACCTTGCTGAATCTTTGCAACGAATTACTGGTGTTACGGTAAGTCGTTCAAATGGTGAAGGTAGCCAAATTACCGTTCGTGGTTTTGGTCCAAACTTTAATTTGATTACCTTAAATGGTCGTCAAATGCCAGGTACGGGTAACTCACGTTCATACAGTTTAGAGAATTTGTCGTCTGATGGAGTTAGTGAACTCATCGTTAATAAAACGGCACGTGCAGAAAATGCAAGTGGTGGCTTAGGTGCAACGGTAAATATTGTTACCATGAAACCTTTTAGTAGCCCAGGTGAGAAATTTGTCTTTTCAGCGAAAGGTATTTATGATTCTTCAAACGTTGAAGGTGATGACGTTACCCCTGAATTATCAGGCTTATACAGTAATACCTTTGCTGATGATACATTAGGCTTCTCTTTTTCATTCTCACATCAACAACGTGACTTTCAACAACAATCGGCGAATATTCAGGGTTGGCAGTATCAAACAAATGCCCAACTTCCTACTTTAGATGCTGATAAAGTCATTGATAATCGCGACGCAAATGCAGCACCAGGTGCATTTTTCCCACGTGATATGAATTACGGTATTGCTAATGTAGACCGTGAAAGAACCAACGCGAATGTAGCGTTTCAATATGCTCCTGTTGAAAGTGTGATACTGACACTTGATTACACTATGGGGGAATCTATTACGGGTACTAACTCTATAGGTTGGGGGCAATGGCATGACTACGGCGGAAGCATAAATGCTTACGAGTTAGATGAAAATGGTACGGTGTTGTTTGCTGATTTATCAGGCAATGATGGTTCTTATACAGCAAACCGTGACACTACAGAAACTAATGAAAGCTCTTTAGGCTTTAATGTGGAATGGCAAGCGACTGACGATTTAGTTTTAACCTTTGATTACCATAGTTCAGAAAACAAAGCTGATAATGGCGCCGATAAAGGTATGAACGGTACGGGTTCATTAGTTTTTGGTTCAAACCAATTAACCACTAAACATTATGATTTTAGAACAGGTGATATTCCTCAAGGTACAATCTTCTGGAATAACGGTTCAACAACACTGGCACCAAGTGAAATGGACTCACATTTTAGTCAGTTCATTCACAGTCCGGGTAAAGCAGAAGTTGATCAACTACAAATTGATGGTTCATGGGAAAATCCAGAAGACTCTCCATTAATGCAAGTTAAATTTGGACTTGCACGAACTGAACAAACAATGGGTGGTTCAAGTGCTTGGAGTGGTCTAATTGGTGGTTTCTTGTTTAACCCTAATTATTCAGCTGCTTTCCCAGATGGTATGTTTCAATACAATAATACCAACGGATTCTTGGACCAGTTTTCAAACGGCGACAGCCCTATAGGTGCTGGTTACTATTATAGTTTTGACTTTAATGAAGCTGTTGCACGTTCAGCTGCTTTTTTGAATGCTGACACGTTAGGCGATGACTATTTTAGTACAGACCCATACCGCGAAGGTAGTATACAAGGGCAAAGTTCAGTAGAAGAAAATACTAACAGTGTTTATGTGTCTTCTTTATTTGAATTTGAAGTGGCTGAGTTACCTGTACAAGTAAGTTTAGGTTTACGTTACGAAGAAACTGAAGTGAGCAGTAATGTTTTACAAGACGTACCAACAGATGTTTGGTGGTTAAGTGCTAATGAGTGGCTCACTCAATATACTTCAGGTGCAAATAATTTTTACACGGAAAACGGTGATTATAGCGTTATATTGCCTATGATCGATATCAAAGTTGACTTAACCGAAGAAATTGTCGCTCGTGCATCTTGGGGTAAAACTATTTCTCGTGCGCCTTTAGGTAACTTAGCCGGTGGTTTATCTTTAAGCTCAAGCCCAGGTTTGGAAGGACGTACAGGTGGATCCGGTGATACTGATTTAGACCCATATGAGTCTACCAATCTTGATTTGTCTTTAGAATATTATTATGCAGAAGGCAGTTATGCTTCAGTAGGTTATTTTAGAAAAGATGTTAAAAACTTCATTAGTACTCGCAGTTCAATTAACCAATATGATGGTATACGCGACATTGCAGCAGGGCCTCGTTATGCTCAAGCAATATCTGACCTTACCGCAGCAGGTCTTGCTACAGACGGTGAATCTATTCGTCTACAAATGATAGAAAATGGTGCTGTTGTAAATGAACAAGGTTACCTTACGCCTAATTCAGATGATCCATTAATGTCTTGGAACATCACACAGCCTTATAACACCCCTGATGATAAAATGGTGGATGGTATTGAAGTAGCTGTTCAACACTTTATTGGAGATAGTGGTTTTGGTTTTGGCGCAAATGCTACCTTTGTTGATGGTGATGTTGAATTTGATGTTGATGACATCGCGAAAGTTGAAAGTGTCGCTGATTTAGTTTCACAAACACCATTAGAAGGCTTAGGTGATTCAGCTAACTTTCAAGTATTTTACGAGAAAGATGGTTTATCTGTGAAGGTGACTTACGCATGGCGCGATGATTACCTTATTGGTGTAGGACAAAGTCAAGGCTCTGCTGATGCTCCACCGCAGTTCGCTAAAGCGTTTGGTCAAGTTGATATGAGTGTAAACTACGACATCGACGATAACTTTACAGTATTCTTCGAAGGTTTAAACTTGAATAATGAAACCGAGCAATCTTATGGACGTTATGAAGAGCAATTTCTTTCTGCTCGTCAATATGGTTCAAGATACACATTAGGTATGCGTTACAGCTTTAAGTAACCTTTTACTTAATAAAGCATAAGTTAATAGGCCTATATTGTTTTGCGATATAGGCCTATTTTGTTTATAGGGTTTACGCCTTTTACCTTTTACTTTGAATAATAAAAATACTCAGATAATGCGATGCGCAAGCTGTATTTATTAATCAATAAATTATACAAATAATAAAAAGAGATATTTTATGTTAACAGTTCGCGAAAAAATAGCTTATGGCTTAGGTGATACCGCAAGTAATATTATTTTCCAAACGGTGATGATGTTCCTGTTAATTTTTTATACAGATGTTGTGGGTATTTCGCCTGCATTGGTAGGTACAATGTTTTTAGTGGTTCGTTTATTTGATGCGATAACTGACCCCCTTATGGGCGCACTTGCCGATCGAACTAAAACACGCTTTGGTCAGTTCAGACCATACCTACTTTGGCTTGCTGTGCCATTTGGTATTATTTCTATTATGGCATTCACTACGCCAGACTTTACAGGCAATGGTAAAATCATCTACGCCTTTGCAACCTATACATTACTGATGATGGCATATACCGCCATTAATATTCCTTATTCTGCGTTAGGCGGTGTTTTAACAGCAAACCCCTCTGAACGTGTATCAGTTCAAACCTACCGTTTTGTTTTAGGCATGTTAGGTGGGCTGATCGTTGCTGCAGGAACTCTGCCTTTAGTTGAGTACTTTGGTAATGGAGATCAAGCAAAAGGATATCAACTCACTATGGTTGCGATGAGCCTCCTTGGCGTTGTGATGTTCTTATTATGTTTTAGTGGCACAAAAGAGCGCGTATCTGTACCAGAAGGACAGAAAACGTCATTTATTGAAGATTTAAAATCTCTTTGGCAAAACGATCAGTGGAGGATTTTGTGTCTTGCTGGCTTGTTTTTATTGACCGGCCAAGTATTAAGAGCAACATTAGCCATTTACTACGTTAAATATGTACTTGATCTTGAAGATCAAATTACCTTATTTATGACACTTGGCATGGTGGGTAGTATTTTAGGTTGTGCTTTTGCTCAATCTCTCGCTAAAATTGTTTGTAAAATTAAAGCTTATATTAGCCTTCAACTAATCGCCGCATTTATTTGTGTTATCAGTTATTTCGTTCCTAAAGATCAAGTGGCTACAGCTTTTGCTTTGTTTTTCTTATGGAGCTTCTTTTTACAAATGGCCACCCCATTATTATGGGCGAAAATGGCAGATACTATTGACTACGGTCATTGGAAAACGGGTGTTCGTATTACGGGCATGGTTTATTCTGCAGTGGTATTTTTTATCAAATTAGGTGTTGCCTTTGGTGGTGCTTTTGCTGGTTGGTTACTCGCTTATTATGGCTACCAAGCAGACGTTGAACAAACAGAAACCGCGAAAGAAGGTATCTTAATATCTTTTACTGTTTATCCCGCTTTAGGTTCAATACTGGTTGCTTGGGTAATGCGTAAATATGTGCTTAATAAAGAAAAAGTCGAAGAAATACATTTAGCGTTAAATAACAAGGTTAGTTTTTAACGTATGTCTATCTTTAAATTAATGAGATCGATTAAGGCAATAACAGTTTCTATGTTATTGCTAAGTGCATTTTTTATAACGAGTTGTGGTGGTAATTCAGAATCATCAGTAGTTATCGAGCCAATACCTTTACCTATAATTGAAAATACGAATTTTAATGAATTCTCGTTTTTAAAAGTAAATAACCCAGATCTTACTAATGATGTTTACTTAGATATTAATGATAATTCGGTAACGGGCAGAGTTACCGTTAATGTCGATGTTGATAACCTTATTGCTACATTTACGCATAATGGTGCAGAGGTTAACATTAATGATGTTATTCAAACGAGTAGCACAACAGGCAATGACTTTACCGAAATTGTAACTTACACCGTTAAAACAGCTGATGGCTCTCAAGAAAATTATCAAGTAGACCTAACTAAGTTTACGGGATTACCTATTGTTTACCTTTCAACGGATAATAATGTGCCTATCGACTCGAAAGAAGATTATGTAGAAGGTAGTGTTTCTTTGGATGGTGGTAGATATATAGATGATTTGCAACAAACGCCTATGAAAATCAGAGGCCGAGGAAACTCAACTTGGTTTACACACCCCAAGAAGCCGTTTCAAATGAAATTTGATGATAAAAAAGAATTTTTAGGTATGCCTGCTGATAAAAAGTGGTTATTTCTTGCTGAATACTCAGATAAAACCATGTTAAGAAACAAAATAGCATTTGAAATGGGGTATATCAGTCAACTTGACTGGACGCCGCAAAGTACTTTCGCTGAAGTTTATATCAGCGGTGAATATAACGGTACTTATAACATCACTCAAAAGGTCGAAGAGTCAGGTAATCGAGCAAATTTAGGTGATACGGGTTACCTATTAGAAATAGATCAACTTGAAAGACTTGATGATGACGACGTATATTTTCATACCGATAAGTTTCTAATTAATATAAAAGAACCCTCCATAGGTCTAGGAACCACGGAATACCTTTATATAGAAGAGCTTATAAATGAATTTGAAACGGTTTTATTGAGTGATGAATTTAAAGACCCCATATCAGGTTATGCAAAATTTATTGATATTGACAGCTTTATAGATTGGTATTTAATTAGCGAAATAACAAAAAATGTAGAGTCACAATTCTTCTCAAGTATTTATTTTAATGTTATGCCAGGTGAAAAAATTAAAATGGGTCCGCTCTGGGATTTTGATTTATCGTTTGGCAATGTTGATTATGCTGATAGTCAATTTGCTGCAGGTTTTTGGATACTTTATCATCCTTGGTACTCAAGGCTCTTTCAAGATCCTGAATTCGTGAATAAAGTAAACGAGCGATTTAAATATTTTAAAAATAATGAACAATATATTTTAGATAAAATAGATCAACAGGCGGATGCATTAAAGTGGGCTCAACAAGAGAATGACGATAAGTGGGGCACCATAGGTACTTATGTTTGGCCAAACTCAGTTGTTCTAGCTTCTTACGACGAAGAAGTTACCCACTTAAAAACTTGGTATACAAGACGAATGAACTGGTTAGAAACTGCCTTGATAAGTTTGAAATAATGTATAACTATCCCATACACACGGAAAATTAGAGTCATAAAAATAGACTTATCACTAAATTTTAACTTTTTAATCAGGGCTTTATGAAATCTCTTAATGGTAAAGTTGCTCTGGTTACAGGAGCGAGTCGAGGTGTAGGTAAGGGGATTGCACTTAGTTTGGGTGAGGCGGGTGCAAAAGTTTATATTACAGGAAGAACTGTTTTTGAAGGTGAGTCAGCATCATGTCTTTCGGGAACCATTCATCAGACAGCTAAAGAGATCATTGAATTAGGAGGCGAATGTATAGCCATTCAATGTGATCATAGTAACGATTCAGCCGTGAAAGCTTTATTCAAGCAAATTAATGAAGATCATAACCATCTGAATATTTTGGTTAATAATGTGTGGGGTGGTTACGAGTATTTCACAGATGGTACCGAGTTCTGGAATGAAAAAGGATTTTGGACTTTGCCTATATCACGCTGGGACTCGATGTTTCAGGCAGGTGTTAGAGCCCATTACATATCAAGCGTATTAGCTACCCCGCTATTAATGCAGCAAGAAAACGCCTTAATTATTAATATCTCATTTTTTGCTGCTCAAAGGAATGATAAAGGTGTGGCCTACTGTGTAGCTAAAGCTGCTTCCGATCATATGATCTCTTGCATGGCGGAAGAATTACGAGAACACAAGGTTGCCGCTGTATCTCTGTACCCAGGTCTTGTTCGAACTGAATCAGTAATGCAGTCAGCTGAACACATGGATTTATCTAATTCAGAGTCACCACAATTTATTGGCAGAGCTGTTGTAGCACTGGCTACTGATGTTGATATTATGGATAAATCAGGGCGTGTACTCATTGCTGCAGAACTGGCTCAACAATATGGTTTCACTGACATTGATGGAACACAACCAACGCCTTTAACGGTCGAAGATATTTAGCTTTAAGGATAAATATTTTATTGGACTGATATACTCATTAAATTCGAGCTACATAACACACATTAGATCTCATGGTGTTTAATGCAATTATCGAGGTTGAAAATAGAAGCCTACTTATGGAGTAGCTCCCTATCTGACGAGTAAAAATAAGGAAAGGAGAGGATGAGTATGCTCTCCTTATCTTCTCTATGCCTACTTAGGCATCATTACTTGTTTTGGTGTTCTATCTACATTAAAGAGTCCCCAATGTTTTTCAGCGCCCTCTAAGTTTGTCGGGTCTCCCTTCCAAGGTTCATCAAATGCTTCAAAAAAGAAAAATGTCGTATTACTTTTTTCTGACCACTGCATTATCTCATCATAATAACGTTTCTGATTCGCTTCATTGGCTTGTGTTGAAAATTCTTTAGCTGTGGTTGCCCATCCGCCTTCTAGAATAACGATCGGTTTATTGGGTAGGGCTTTATAAACACTTTCGATATTTTCAATAGTATAAGCGAGCGCTTCATCAATCGTTTTATTTTCCCATGCTGGGTAAGTATGCACACCAATAAAGTCTAATTCAGCAGCCAGTTTTGCGCCGTCTCGGATCCACCATTCATAATTGTCAGCAACAGTTACCGGTTGACTAATACCTTCCTTAACTTCACGAACATAACCAATAACGTTATTTAACGAGACCATATGGTCGTTCCAATCCACCAACGCTTCATTTCCTACATTAATTGCAATAACTATATTTGGATATTTTTTTGCTAACGTAATACCGCGCTGAACTTCCACCATATTTTTTATTTTATTATCAAAGAGTTTTTGTGCCGGTATAGGAAGCTCTAGCCACGGACAACCTTCGTGATTACTTACTTCTGCGTCTAACCAAATACCCAGCAATACTTTAATAGGTAATTTGTGCTGTTTTATTATCTTTAATGTTGCTGCTGAATTTTCACCAGAATCATACAAACGGATTAAATCTAAATTATGGCTGAGCAGAATTTTCAAGTCTTCCAAAATCTCAGCATCACCGGGATTTATAGCGCCATTACCGCGGTCAGGATGTTGCCCTGCACGAAAACCAGAATAGGCAACCGCCATTGTTTCTCCGTGAAGAAGGTGGTCAGCACTTTGTTGATATGTTGTCTTCGCCTGAACAGATGAACTTATGCAGAAGATAAGTATAAATAATGAGCGGAGAATTACATATTTATAAAGCGTTCGAATAATGGCGCTTTTTGGTTGCGAGTTTAGAATAGTAGATTTGGTCATATGGAACTCTTATTTGTTTGAAGGTTATTTACGTTAAAAATAAATATTTGGCTGGTGGTAATGGTGAAGATAGTAATCCAAGAAAGACAAATCTCATGTGCTGAAAAAAAATACAATAGATAAAGGTTAAGTTGGGCGTATGAAGAGGTGAATTGTATTTTAAGGCATTATTTACTCTTCATATAAAGGGTGGGATTAGCTTTCTAAACACCGATAAGGCGATATGTATATGCTGCACCCTTAATGCATATTTACTGACTTAGCTTGAGTATAAGAGTCGTTTTTACCGCAAGTCTAGTCCACCTTGCCTCGTTTTGATTGCCATACATTCTAGTTCCCTTATTGTTGCTATCAATATTGCTAATACATAATTGCAAATAAATGAGTTGCTGTTATTCGTTTGGAGCTTAGCTAGCATGAAGAAAAAATATAGTAACAATAGGTTGTTTTTGATTTTGGTCATAATACTGGTCCCTTTAGCGCTTATAGGTGGACAGTTAATAAACGACGAAAAAAATCATCAGCTCAATTATGCTAGTTCATCTTCTGTTGATAATAGCGCTAAAAATAATCTAGCCTCGAACAATGGTTATTTCCAATATGATACCAATGTAGTTTGGGCTGTTAATGTTGGCGGAACTAAATATGTAGGTGTTGACGGTATATCTTACCAAGCCGACACATCCACCTCCTCTTTAATTACGGGTGATGTTGGTAATATTGAAAAAATTAAAGGTTCACAAGATAGCTTTATATATGAATCTTTTCGAAGTGGTGAGTTAACGATAAACCATCCCTTAGAAAATGGCTTGTATGATATTATTTTTAAATTTGCTGAACCTGAAGATAATGATATGGGAGCAAGAGTTTTTAATGTTTTTGCTGAGCAATCATTAGTTATAAGTGATTTAAATGTAAGACTTGCTCGAGATGGAAAACATATATCGGCCTTAGCTCGAGCTGTTTACGATGTTGAAGTAAAAGATGGACAGCTAGATATAAACTTTAAATCAATTGTAGGTCAGCCAATTCTGAATGCATTGATTGTACGTAAAAAGAATATTAAGTCAGACCAATGGGAAATGGTGTGGAATGATGAATTTAATTATGAAGGCAAACCAGATCCAAATAAATGGAGTTATGATATTTGGCCTGCGCGCAAAGTTAACAGTGAAGATCAAGCCTACACAGACAACCTTAAAAATGTCCAAGTAAAAGACGGTAACTTAGTGATCACTGCTTACAAAGAAGTTTTGGATGATGCGCAATATACTTCTGGCCGTATTCACTCGCAAGGTAAAGGCGACTTTCTTTATGGACGTGTTGACGTCCGAGCTAAGCTTCCTGCTGGGCAAGGTACTTGGTCAGCTATTTGGATGTTACCCAGTACCCCATTTAAGTATTCAACAACCTGTAAAGAAAATGAAGATTGGCAAGGCAGTGCAACATGTGACGCATGGCCGAACTCAGGTGAAATAGACATCATGGAGCATGTAGGTTACGACATGCAAACCATTCATGGCACCGTGCATAACAAAGCTTATTATTGGCAGAATTGGGAACAACGTAAAGGCAGTATCGAAGGTCAAAATGTTGAAGACGCTTTTCACGTTTATTCTGTTGAATGGACGCCAGAGAATATCACCGTATTTTTTAATAATACCCCTTATTTCTTTTATACCAATGAATCTACAGGCTGGCGTGCTTGGCCTTATGATCATCCTTATCACGTTATTTTAAATCTCGCTATTGGCGGAATGTGGGGCAGATCAGGCGGACCAATCGATAACACTATTTTTCCCGTATCAATGGAAATTGACTACGTAAGAATATTTAAACCATTAACACAATAAATTTTAATACGAATGAATTTAATCGTTCATTTTTGCAATTTATTTAATTATTTAGAACAGTAAAAGTACCTTGAGTTTAGGTAGGAATTAAAAATGAAAATATGTAATACACAGAGCAATGAAGTAACGGGCGAGTTCGTCACTATGGGTGATGAACGATTTTATGCAATTAATAATGTTAACAAAATGGC
This sequence comes from uncultured Colwellia sp., assembly GCA_913020705.1. The sequence continues at coordinate 16,266 of CAJWBY010000010.1, read as the reverse complement.
ACCTTTTTTTGTTAGCGTTATTTCTAATAGTGACCATTGGTTATTTGTTTCGTCTACGGGTGGTTTAACGGCCGGTCGTGTGTCTCCAGAAACAGCCTTGTTTCCCTATATTACTGTGGACAAAATTCACGAAAGCGAACTTAATACGGGTTGTAAAACCCTTTTACGCGTAGATACTGGCACTGAAAAGATTGATTGGGAACCTTTCAATCGTGAACATGAACTTCGATTTAATATCACCAGAAACCTATACAAGAACGTGTTGGGCAATAAACTGTGTTTTGAAGAAATTCATAATGATTTGCAATTAGCCTTTCGTTATACCTGGGCGACTAGTGATACTTATGGTTTTGTTAGAAAATGTGAGTTAGAAAACTTATCTGAAAATAGCGCTGATAAACCCTTAAATGTAGAACTGATTGACGGTTTCCAAAATATTTTACCTGCGGGTACTCCTCGTTTTACTCAAGCTAATTCGAGTAACTTAGTTGATGCTTATAAATGGACTGAATTAGACGAAAGTACAGGTCTTGCCTTTTTCACTTTATTTTCGGGTATTACCGATAGAGCTGAACCATGCGAGTCATTAAAGGCCAATACGGTTTATTGTCTTGGTTTAGATAACACGAATATATTACTTTCATCAGAGCAATTAGATGCTTTTAAACGTGGTGAACAGGTTAAACAGGAATCTGCAAAACGTGGTATTCGTGGTGCATTCTTAGTCAATACTCAGTTAGAGTTAGCGCCAAATACCCACAAGAAATGGCAAATTGTTGCAAATATAGAACAGAGTCAAAGTCAGTCTGTTGCCTTGCGTCGCCAACTAATAGATGACAATAAACTTGATAAAGAGATCCAGCGTTCAATTGCGCAAGGTTCTGACGAGTTAGCGCGTATTATGGCTTCTGTTGATGGTTTTCAGTTAACCGGTGAAGAAAGTGTTTCTGAGCATCATTATGCGAATGTTTTATTTAATGCTTTGCGTGGTGGGATTTTTGATGATCAGTATATGATTTCGTCAAATGACTTTTCTACTACTATAGATTTATTCAACCACGACGTTTATCAACGTAATCAGGTACTTTTAGATAATTTACCTGAAAAGCTTAATTTTTCAGAGTTACTTGAAAAAATTAAGTCGACAGGCGACAGTCAACTTGAACGCTTAAGTTCAGAATATTTGCCTATTTCATTTGGTCGTCGTCATGGTGATCCAAGTCGTCCATGGAACCAGTTTGCGATTAAATTAGTCGATGAAAACAATAATCGTTTGTTAACTTATCAAGGAAACTGGCGAGATATATTCCAAAACTGGGAAGCGTTAACCTATAGCTACCCAGAATTTATCGAAAATGTAGTCGCAAAATTTGTTAATGCTTCTACGATGGACGGATACAACCCATACAGAATTACCAAAGAAGGTATTGATTGGGAAGTGGAAGAACCAGATGATCCATGGAGCTATATTGGTTACTGGGGTGATCATCAGATTATCTATTTACAAAAAATGCTTGAACTGTCGAACCAATTTCACCCAGAAAAACTGAGTGGTATGTTACGTAAAGAAATCTTCAGTTACGCTAATGTGCCATACCGTATCAAGTCATTTGATGCTTTGGTTAAAGATGCTAAAAGTACAGTAACTTATGATGAAGCGTTATCACTTGATATTGAGAAACGTGTCGAAAAAATGGGTGCTGATGGTAAATTGGTAATCGACGCTAATGGTGAAGTTTATCAAGTTAATTTACTAGAAAAATTATTAGTCCCGTTGTTATCAAAACTCGGTAATTTAGTGGTTGATGGCGGAATTTGGTTAAATACCCAAAGACCTGAGTGGAATGATGCAAACAATGCTTTAGTTGGCCAAGGTTTGTCGATGGTCACTTTATGTTATTTACGTCGCTATATCTGTTTCTTCCAAGACTTACTCGCAAATGAAAGCCAAGATATAACGCTTTCTGTTGAAGTAAATCAATGGTTAGTTGAAACCGCAATGGCATTGAATGATTTAGCATCGAAGTTAACGCCTGAACCTGTTAGCCCAGAAGCACGCTTTAAAAGCATTGCTGAACTTGGTTTAGCGGCAAGTACTTATCGCGAAACTATATACAAACAGGAAGGTTTTAGTGGCCAAGTGTCACAAAAAATTAGTCAAATTTCATTAATGTTAAGTGATGCGTTAAAAGCCATTGAACATACGATTGAAACAAACGAACGCGCTGACGGGTTATACAACGCTTATAATTTATTGAGCTTAGAGAATAAGACTTCTACAGTAAAAGACTTGTATCCAATGCTTGAAGGTCAAGTCGCGGCATTAAGTTCTGGTGCATTAAAACCTAAAAAAGTCGTATCAGTATTAGAAGCTTTATTTGCAAGTGACGTTTATCGTCCCGATCAAAAAAGTTTCATGCTTTATCCTGACCGAAAATTACCTAGCTTTTTAGAAAAAAACTGTGTATCTGCAGAGCATGTTGAAAGCAACGCGTCTTTACAGTTAATGCTTGAACAGCGTGATGAACGCATAATTTTGCGCGACTTAGATGGCGAGTATCGTTTTAACCCAGATATTACTAACAGTAACGTTTTGCAAGATCAGCTTACTGAACTTAGTGATGTTTATCCAACTGCATTAACCGTTGATAAAGAAGCTATTTTCGACCTTTACGAGTTAACCTTTAATCATCAAGCATTTACTGGAAGATCAGGTGGCATGTTTGGTTTTGAAGGTTTAGGCAGTATCTATTGGCACATGGTTTCTAAGTTGATGTTAGCCGTAGAAGAGAACTTTTTTACGTGTGTTGAACAAGGTGAAAGTGACGAACTTACGAGACAAATAGCCAGCTTGTATTATCGCGTACGTGACGGTATTGGTTTTAATAAAACACCTGCTGAGTACGGTGCATTTCCAATGGACCCATACTCGCATACCCCTAAACATTCTGGTGCACAACAACCCGGTATGACAGGGCAAGTTAAAGAAGAAATTCTCACACGTTTTGGTGAATTAGGTTTACGAATTAAAGAAGGTCAAGTTTCTTTTGTGCCTAGCCTATTACAATCATGTGAATTTATTCAAGCGCCAAAACCATTCCGTTATCTTGATGTTAACGAAGAATGGAAAGAAATTGAGGTTCCAGCAATGGCACTTGCTTTCACTTGGTGTCAGGTTCCTATTGTTTACCAACTTAATGATAAAGTTGAATCATCATTAACCGTAACTTTCAGCAACGGTAAGCAACTAACATATTCAAACTTAAGTTTATCTACTGAAGAAAGTACTGAAATCTTTCAACGAAGTGGTGAAGTTCAACAAATAACATTAACAATATCTACTGATCACTTATTTCATTAATAACGAGTAGTAATAATCAATAGGTTGATGAATTGTAAAGGTGCAACACGTTGCGCCTTCAATACAATATAAATGCACACGAAAATTTTCGGAGACGAACATGTCGAGTAAATATAATAAACGTATGTCTTTGGCAGGAATGAATGTTGGTCATTCTTCCCGTAAAGAATTACAAAGCGCTGTTACTAAGGTGCTTGATAATCAAATTCATGGTATCTCTTTTAGTCCTTATATTGAAGGACAAGGGCCAGGAACAATTATTACCGAAGCTCAAATAAAAGAGCGCATGGCTGTTATTTCACAAAACATTAAATGGATCCGATCTTTTTCATGTACTGACGGTAATGAAAATATTCCAAAAATTGCCAAGCAACAAGGTTTAAAAACCTTAGTGGGCGCGTGGTTAGATGACGATTTAGAGAATAACGAAAAAGAAATCAATAATCTTATTGAAGTCGCTAAACAAGGTTATGCAGACATTGTTGCTGTCGGTAACGAAGTACTTCTACGTGAAGACTTAACTGAAGCGCAATTAATCGACTACATCAACCGTGTTAAAATAGCCTTACCTGATATTGAAGTGGGCTATGTTGATGCTTATTATGAGTTTGAAGTACATCCAAATGTTACTGATGCTTGCGACTTGATCTTAGCTAACTGTTACCCCTTCTGGGAAGGTTGTGCGCTTGAGTATTCAATACTCTACATGAAAGACATGTATCGTCGCGCAATTAAAGCCGGTAATGGAAAAAGAGTCATTATTACCGAAACAGGTTGGCCAAACGAAGGGCCAGAAGAGTGGGGCGCGGTACCTTCTTATGAAAACGCAATTAAGTACTTTCTGGGCACGTATCAGTGGGCAGAAGAAGAAGATATTGATGTATTCTATTTTTCATCATTTGATGAGGTTTGGAAAGTTGAAGATGAAGGCGGAGTTGGCGCGCATTGGGGACTTTGGGATAAAAGCGGGAATTTGAAGTATGTTTAATAAAAACAGTGATAAAGTAGCAACAATTAGTTCGATGAATTTGGTTCATGCCAATGCAATTTGTTATTCAGGCTATCGTGAAGGGCAAAATCCAAGAGAAGGCATTTACCCAAGTTACGATGAAGTAAAAGAAGACCTTCTTATTCTGAAAGAAAACTGGAGTTTTCTTCGTATTTACGATTGTGGTCCACATGCCGAACTTGTATTAGATGTAATTAATACTGAAAAGCTACATTTCAAAGTTATGTTGGGTGTTGATATAGCAGCAGAAATGAGTAACCCAAATTGTCCTTGGGGAGCTGACTTTACTGAAGAAGCCATTAGCGAAAATAGACAAAAAAATTGTGATGAAATTCATAAAATGATCGGTCTTACTAAAAAGTATAGCGACATTGTATTTTCTGTTTCTGTGGGTAATGAAGCGAGTGTTGAATGGACCGATCATATGGTACCTGTCGAGAGATTAGTTACTTATGTAAAACAAATTAAAAAAGAAATTAGTCAGCCGGTTACCTTTTGTGAAAACTATGTACCTTGGACTTATAAACTTGAACCCTTAGTTGCTGTATTAGATTTCATTTCTATTCATACTTACCCTGCATGGGAGTATAGAACAATGGAAGACGCACTAGAATATACTAAACAAAATTATTATAGTGTGGCGAATCATTATCCTGATGTACCCGTTATAATTACTGAAGCTGGTTGGACAACAGCATCAAATGGACGAGGTATCGAACCTTGGAATGCAAATCAAGAACTGCAAGCGCAATACTATGAGCAGTTACTTGCTTGGACAACAGAAGAAAAAATTCTGACCTTTGTTTTCGAAGCATTTGATGAACCATGGAAAGGATCACCAGATAAATTAGAGCCTGAAAAGCATTGGGGACTCTTTAAAGTTGACCGTACACCTAAATTAGTGATGAAAGATATTTATCCTAGCAAGGTTATAAATATCAACCAGAACGATGCGGTTGCTTAGATAACACTATATTTTAAAGTTCGATTCACTTAATATCCAATTATTTTGACGCAACAGTTCGCCGTTAAAATAGTTGGGTTTTTTAGTTTATTGACCTGAATACATTCAACTTTTACGATAATTGAAACTTAACACTTCATAGGCTTCACGGGTTTCAATAAAACGCTCTGCACAACCACCTTTATCAGGGTGATTAATAGCAATTCTCTTTTTGTATGCCTGACGCACGTCAGACCAATCAGCATCTTGTTTTAATCCTAGTGAAGTCAAAGCCATATCAACTTTATCTATAGCACTATATTTTTGCCAAAAGCTGTTAAAAAGATCCTCAACTTCTTCAGTTGTAATGCTTTCTAAATTAGACCAATTCAAGTAGTAATTAGCCAGTTCAGTATCACGGTTGGTGAGTGTACTTTTACTTTTATCGTAATTAGGCACCATAGAAATATCCATCGGAAGAATTGTCAGTGAAAATCCTTCGGTTTGAACATCATTTTTGATTTGATAAAGCGCATTCATCACAAAAAAATTCTTTTGGAAAATACCTATCTGATAGTTGACGTCTTTTCCGATGAGTATAAGAAGATCTTGCTCACACAGATTAATCAAATTAATCAGAGAGCATGAACTGTTTTGTTCTCTTAAATATGCCAGTATTGGAATAATCAAAGGATTGACCATCAATTAACTTCCCACTTTAATTTATGTATGACGATTACGCGTTAAACTTGGAAATTAGTAAACTAATTCAAATCAGTATTTGCATTGAAAGGGAGCAAAACTCCCTTTCAATAGGTGTTGAAATTTGTGTTTACTGTTATTTATAACCGCCGAAAGAGCCAGCAGGGCCAGGGAAAACTACGGGGCTTTCATAACCCTCTTTAGAAACACTGCTCACACCAAAAAAATAATTGTCGATCACAATATTCTTTAATTTAAATTCAGAAACATCACCTACGTATTGACTATTTGTCCAAGTTGGCTCAGTAGTTAATCGCCAATGAACACGGTAGCCCGCTAAATTTTTTGCCATATTTCCTTTTGGTCGTTGCCACTTTAACGTTGTTGATGCTTTGACGGCGCCTGAAATTTCAGTGTTTGCTGGCGGTGGTGGCGCCGACGCCATAGCAGCGATAGTGACGGCATTTAATGATGTTAATTTAGCTGTAAAGTTAAAGTCTACTCCAGAAATAACGTCGCCAAACTCTCGACTATTTTCTGTGCGAAGATCTTGATGTTGTCGATCATAATGTTCATTTGTTTCCATAATACGTACGGCAGGATAACCGACTGCATTAAATGGTCGGTGATGTCCGCCTCTACCAAATCTGTCCAATCTATATACCATCATAACGTCTAAGTTAGGGATATATTGGTCTGCAATTTGGTCAATATAGCGCGCTACATTACGTGAAGGAGAATCAACTTCACCACCGGTAAATCTCCGCTTTTTGGCTTCATCTGGTGTTTCAACAAATCGAATGCCTTCAGAGAAGACCCTAGCCGTTGTATTGTTGATAATGCCATTAATTCCTGAAATATTACCAATCATGTCATTATTAATAACAGCTTCTACACGCCAACCTTCTTTTTTGGCTATACCTGCCATTATTTTCCCACCAAATAAACCTTGTTCTTCACCTGATAGTGCGGCATAAACAACCGTGCCGGCAAATTTATGTTGTGATAGCACTCTGGCTGCTTCGATAACACCAGCAACGCCTGATGCATTATCATTTGCTCCTGGAGATGCACTGGTATAGTTAAGAGGGTCTGACACTCTAGAATCTATATCGCCAGACATTACAATATAACGATTAGGATCTAACTGGCCCCGTTGAATAGCGATAACATTGACAACATCCGTTGGTTCAGGAATTCGTTTTTCCCCTGAAAATGTCTGCTTTTGATAAACAACTTCTAAGCAACCACCACATTGTGCTGAAATTTTATCAAATTCTGATTTAATCCAACGACGAGCTGCGCCAATTCCCTGGGTAGTTGATTTTGTTTCTGACAATGTATGCCTAGTACCAAAGCCAACTAGCGTAGTGACATCTTTTTCCAACCTTCTAGAACTCACTTGTTGCTGTATATCACGAAGTACTAATTGCTCATTAGGTGGAACGATAATCGTAGAGCCAAAAACAGATATAGACGTAAAAAGTGCGCATAGCAACGGGAAGGTCTTTTGAGATAAAAAACGCAACGATGAAGTAAATACAATACTTTCAGATTTGCCAAAAGTGAGTAACATAACGAAGTCCTAATACTTATTGTTATTATAATTTAACTAAGAGATTATCATATTTAGTCATATTGGCGAGTCAATCCATCCTATTAATAATTCAATTCAGCCCAATTTTAAATAACCAATTCGTTTTAGTTAGATAGGTGCTTTAATATTATAAAATAGGAAGGACTGCATGAAATATTTTTATACTTGAGACAATCAAAGTAGTTCTTCTTCAATCGTTTTTTTATTGCCTATGACGTAAAAAAGTAGAACGATCACAAAAGAAGTTGTTCGCTTACATTCATTTACTGTTAATGTATTTAAATAATCTGCACTTAGGTTAACCAATTAATATAAAAAGGAACTCGTATGAAAAAATCAATAATCTCTTGTTGCGTTGCTCTGGGCTTAATTTCTTCTTTTGCTGCAAATTCGACAACTACTCAGGAAAAACTCCTTAAAGGTGTTGAAGGTAAAGTTATTGAGTGGCGTCGCGATTTTCATGAACATCCTGAATTAGGAAATCGTGAAGTAAGAACGGCAAAAATAGTTGCGTCACACCTGAGAAAACTTGGTTTGGAAGTTGAGACAGATATTGCTTACACCGGGGTTGTTGGCATTTTAAGGGGGGGGGAAACCAGGACCAACAGTAATGTTACGTGCCGATATGGATGCATTACCCGTTACAGAAAAAGTCGATTTACCCTTTAAGTCGACTAAAAAAACCAACTATCGCGGCGTTGATGTCGGTATTATGCATGCCTGTGGTCATGATACGCATATTGCTATGCTTATGGGAGCCGCTGAAGTTCTCGCAGGAATGAAAAATGATCTCAATGGCGATGTAATGTTTGTTTTTCAACCGGCGGAAGAAGGTGCACCTGATAATGAAGAGGGTGGCGCTGAATTAATGTTAAAACAAGGGATATTTGAAAAAAACAAACCAGATGTTGCGTTTGGGTTGCACATAACCTCTAGTTTAGCGTCTGGGAACATTGGATATCGCAGCGGTCCGTTTATGGCAAGCGCAGATCGTTTTGAAATAGCTGTACATGGTGAACAGACACATGGCTCTATTCCATGGACGGGCGTAGATCCCATTAGTGCTGCAGCACAAATTGTGACAGGTATTAACCATATTGTTAGTCGTCAAATTAATATTACTAAAGAGCCTGCGATTATTTCCTTTGGAAAAATCTCTGGTGGTGTTCGTAATAATATTATTCCTGACAAGGTAGAAATGGTAGGCACTATTCGTAATTTTGACATGGATAATCGTCAACAAATTTTTAAAAAAATTAAGAGTACCGCAACACATATAGCGGCTGCTTCTGGTGCAAAAGCAGATGTGGACATTTATGAAGGCTACCCTGTAACCATTAATAACCCTGAATTAACTGCACAAATGTTACCTAGCCTTGAAAGTGTTGCAGGCGCAGATAATGTGAAAATATTGCCTAAAATAACAGGGGCTGAAGATTTTTCTTTTTATGCTCTGCAAGTGCCGGGGTTATTTGTATTCTTAGGGGGGACACCTGAAGGTAAGGACCCTAAAAAGGCACCAAGTAATCATTCACCTTATTTCTTTGTAGATGAGTCATCATTTAAAACAGGAACAGCAGTGCTAACACAACTGACACTCGATTATATGGCACAAGCCAAATAATCACAAAATGATTACGGCAATATAAAAATCAGGGTAATTGTTATCTTCCTTCTAACGATAAACTCTAATTTTTATATTGCTGTTTTCAAATTACTCGTTCGTTCACGTTTTTTCATTCCTACTTTGGGATTTAATGATTATTGGTCATGTTGTCAAATATAACTTTTTCCTCTTTTTATCCATAATTTATGATTATCTTAGGATCTGTTTTAGACTGATAAAAGGTAGCCGTCTCTATCGACATAACTCGTTATATTTATAAGGTTTTAATATCGATGAGATGAAACGGTCTTTAACAACGATAGGTGGGAATTTTTTATTCGATCATCTGCGGTGGAACGGTTAGTATTACAGTAGATGATTTCGGAGAATATATGTCTGACAACCCATTTGTACTCATAAATAAATTTATTTCCAAAAAGCCAGTGTACCTATTCTGGGCTTTACAAATCAGCTTTTGGTCTTTCGTTTCATTAATCAGTTTAATTTCCTTAACACTCTGGTATGTTCAAATCGATGTGGAGCACCTTAACCACACCTTTTGGCAGTCTGTGGTTGGTATAGTATGTTCAATGCCACTTTATTGGATATTTATGAAGTGTTGGAACTCGCCTATTTTTATAAGAGTTCTGATCAGTATATTTTCAGTTATCTGTATTTCCTTGGTATGGACCCTTATAAGGGTTGGGCTCTATATCGAGCTAACAAGCTCTGATGGTAATTGGGACGAATTTGGTGGTTGGTATTTTAGTAGTATATTTATCTTTTTTTGCTGGACTGGTTTCTTCCATGGTATTCGATATTATCAGCTATTGCAGTTTGAACATAAAATGTTGCTTTCAAAGGCCGCTGAAGCTAAAGAAGAGCAATTAGAAAGGGTGAATGCTCAGTCAGTCGCTCGTGATGCAAAAATTAAAATGTTACGTTATCAGCTTAACCCTCATTTTCTGTGTAATACACTCAATGCTATTAACTCATTGATTGAATGTGAAGCGCCAGAAAAAGCGCAACTGATGACGGTTCAATTGAGTAAATTCTTACGTTATTCTTTAGACAATAACCCTGATACTAAAATAGCTTTAGAGTTTGAAATAATAGCCCTCAACTTATATTTAGAAATAGAGAAAACCCGTTTTGGTGATCGACTTAAATTAGACTTTAATATTTCTGACGAGGCAAAGTCAGCGCTAATTCCAAGTTTGTTGATACAACCCATTATTGAAAATTCAATGAAACATGTGATTGCACAAAATGAAGATGGCGGCACAATCAGTTTATGGGCTGATGTAGTTGATGACATGTTAGTTTTAGAGCTAAGCGATACCGGTGCTGGGAAAAGTGTAGATGGAAACAAAATGAAAGGTAAAACAGGCCGAGGCGTTGGCTTGCGAAATATTGATGAAAGACTTAAAGTGTTATACACAGATGACTATGTATTTAACCTTAATATTATTCCATCAGGGGGGTTAAAAACTATCATTAAACTTCCTTTTGAAAAACTCGATTAAAATATACCTGCTAGACAGTACAAAACTCAATAACGGTGAGTTCAATTTATGACTAAGTTAAGAACAATTATTGTTGATGATGAGCCATTAGCGCTTAATCTTTTACGAGCAAAGTTAAATAAAATCCCTGAAATAGAGATTGTGGCTGAATGTAAGAATGGTCGTGAGGCTATTCAGTCAACGATGGATTTAGCGCCTGATTTGATGTTTTTAGACATACAAATGCCAGGTATTGATGGTTTTGGCGTTATTAAAAAATTGCAGTCTGATATCGTTCCTATGGTGGTATTTACTACGGCGTTCGAGCAATATGCTTTAGACGCGTTTGATGTGCATGCGGTTGATTATATACTTAAACCCATTGATGAAGAACGCATCCAACGTGCAATTCAACGAGCTATATTACGCAGTGAAACGGATGAAGATACGTTAAATAAATCTCGTATAATTAGTGCTATTGACACGATTAACGAAAGAGAAAATCCTGATGTTACTGCATCGCAGAGTATGAGCCAACCAAAGGCGAATGCAGACAAGGTTGAGCGTAAAATAGTCATTAAAGATAGAGACGATATTACCTTATTAAAACAAACTGATATAGAGTGGGTTGATGCTGCAGGTGATTATGTTTGTGTTCATGCTCAAGGCGTAACTCATATAAAACGGTGTACGTTAAAAAACTTGTTAGAAGATCTAGATCCTGTGATGTTTAAAAGAGTTCATCGTTCAACGATTGTTAATCTTAATTATATTCAAAAAGTTATTCCTCATACTAAAGGTGAGTTTTTTCTTAAGCTGGGTGAATATGATCAAGTTAAAGTTAGTCGGAATTATCGTGAAGTTATCAAAAATTTCTTAACTGATATGTAACACCCCGAGTATGAGAATATTGACAAGGGAAAGTTGTCAATATTCAACATTTTCAATATAGGCTACAGCACCACTGTACATCATTCATGACCAGCTTACCGCGCTTAAAATCCCCTTTATCGTAATACTATTGTTAAAATCAGTGTCTCATTAGATGATTCATAACACATAACTTGTTGTTCGACAAAACAAGCAATCATCATCTATTAAGGTAGTTGAAATGTTAAGTATCAAACGAATAAGCATAGCTTCCATTTTATCCATGGCATTCATATTTCCTGCATATGCAGACAATAACCACGCAGAGGATAGACTCAATTATTATGCACCTCACGCAGAAATCGCGCCCAAAATAGATGGTGTTGCTAACGAAGATGCTTGGAAATTAGCTAAATGGCAGAAACTCGATCAAAACTGGTTAGGCCCTGAATTTTCAAAAGAAGATTTTCAAGGTCGATATAAAGTTGTTTGGACTAAATCAAAGCTATATCTTATGGCTGAAATTGTTGACGATATTCTCATTGATACTCATCGAGATCCGTTAACACAGTATTGGGATGATGATTGTTTAGAAATATTCTTAGACGAAAATTTTTCTGGTGGCGATCACCAATTTAACCATAATGCGTTCGCTTATCATATGTCATTAGATAACCAAGCGATTGATATAGGAACCAACAAAAAGGCGCAGAACTATTCACATCATGTTGAAAGTAATTGGAAGCAGCAAGGTAATACCCTTACTTGGGAACTAAGCTTCGATATTTATACTGATGACTATAAAGATTCAAGTAAAGATAACAAAACAGTAGAGCTATTTGCAGGAAAAGTGATGGGGCTCATGGTGGCATACTGTGACAATGATGGTAGTGAATTGCGTGAAAACTTTATAGGTTCTGAATCTGCCATCGGAGGAGCACCCGATAGAGGTTGGATCGATGCAGGCATGTTTGGCAAGCTGATTTTGTCAAAATAATTCATCGCCCTAAAAGTTGATTTAACTTCTACAAATTTAAAAGAATAAGAGCGTAATAAAATGAGCATTACAAAAATTAATGAATCAACATTCATCAATAAATTATTCGTAATAACAATGACCTCTCTAACTGTAATGAGTTGTTCGCCTGCTAATCAGGGTTCTCAAATGAACAAAAGCACTTCCAACATAAATTATAATCTTACCATGACGCATGAAATACTACTTACCAGCGAAGCGGGTGATAAAATTGCGCCACAGCAGAATTTAACCTTTTATCAAGGTATCGCTTCAGGCAAAGTTATCGTGATAAAACCAGAGATTAAAAAACAAAAAATAGTGGGTATTGGTACATCATTCACTGAGTCTTCAGCGTTTGTTTTAGCTCACTTAGAAAAAGAAAAACGCGCTGAAGTAATGGAAAATATATACGGAGAAAAAGGCGCTAATTTCTCAATCGCACGTACGCATATTGGTGCAACAGATTTTGCTGTTGATGGCCGCTATTCCTATGCGGAGCTAAAAGATGACGCTAACTTAACCTCGTTTAGTATTGATGTTGATAGTGATGGTTTTAGTGGGTTAGAGCACAAAGGTATTAAAGATGAGACCTTTGATTTATTACCGATGATAAAAGAAGCTTATGCGATAAAAAGTAAACAAAATGATAAAGAGTTAAAAATTGTTGCTTCTGCTTGGACAGCTCCACCTTGGATGAAAACAATAGAAGATTATTATATTAAGCCGACGCCTGAAAATAATTATCAAGGAACAGGCGGTGAATTAAAGCCACAATACGTTGCAACTTACGCCGATTACCTTATTAAGTACCTTGATGCTTATAAAGCACAAGGTATTGATATTTGGTCTCTCACCCCAGTGAATGAACCACATGGTAATAGTGGACAATGGGAAAGTATGCATTTTACCCCTAAAAGCCAAAGTACGTTTATTAAGGATCATTTAGGGCCTAAATTAAAAGCGAGTGCGCATGAAGATGTGAAATTACTTATTTATGATCAAAACCGTGATCAGATGGAGCATTGGACTGATGAAATATTAGGGGACAAAGAAACGTCTGAGTATGTCTATGGCACAGCTGTGCATTGGTATGAAAGCAGCAATCAAGTTAACGAAGATGTTTTTGATCGTGTGCACGAAAAATTCCCTGAGTTTTCCATAATACATACTGAAGGTACAATAGATGACTTAGGTAAAGATGCACCTGAAGGAATATTAGATCCTATCCGTTTCAAAGAAAGCAATTGGTTTAATAATGATGACTTTTGGTGGAATGAAAATGCAACTGATTGGGCATACACAGCAACTTGGGCACCTAAACCTGAAGATCACCCAATATATACACCTGTTCATCGTTACGCGCGCAATATTATCGTTAGTTTAGATCATTGGCTAGAAGGCTGGATAGATTGGAATATCGTATTAGATAGTCATGGTGGTCCGAACCACGTTGGCAATTTCTGTGGTGCACCGATTATGATTAATACCGACACCGGAGAGGTTTATTACACGCCTATTTATTATGTGTTGGCACAGTTTAGTAAAACCATTCGACCGGGTGATACTGCATTGCAAGTTGAGCAAAAATTAGGCGATCTAGATAAAGACGCTTTGCACACAAGCGCTGCTATTAATGACGAAGGTTTAATCAGTGTTCAACTCCTTAATACGACAAAAGAGCCCATAAGTTATTCATTACAAATTGGCACTCAATATGTTCAAGTGTCAATTGCGGCAAATGCAGTGCAAACAGTACGTGTTAAACTTTAATAGGTTTGATATTTAAGACTTTGAATATTTTAACAAGAGATAAATTTCAGTGAACAAACATCCTTTTGAAACAATAGCTTTGGACAATGGAGCAAAGTTATTGTTTACACCTTGTCCAGGTACTAAATTAGTTGGTCTTGAAGAGTCAATCCAACAACTAAAAGAAAATGGAATATCAATGTTAATTACCTTGATGTTCGATGAAGAAATGGCGAGTAATAAGGTTCTTTCTTTACCTGAACTTTGCCATCAGCATCAGATAAGTTGGTTACAATTGCCGATAATTGATGATGAAGCACCCGGTGAACCATTTGAGTCTCAGTGGGAGAAGCAAAAGCCCTTCATCTTAAATGAATTAAATAATAAAGGTGTGGTCGCGATACATTGTAAAGGGGGCACAGGCAGAACGGGAACGGTTATTACTTTATTGTTGTTAGCGCTAGGTTGGCCAGTTGATAAAATCGTTAAAGAAGTTCAAAGCGTTAAACCTAAAGCATTGAGAATTAGAAAGCAGTTAGATTATTTAAATAATCAGTTAATCGAACCAACCGTATTGTTTTAATCAATAACTTTAATGAATAGTTTTAATCAATAGCACAAACTTAACTTTTATAAGCGTTGTATAAAACCTTATATAAAAAATGAAAACTACCTTCACTCGTTTATAAATTGAAAAGGGTAAACTTGTTTAGGAAGTTTATCCTTTTTATCATTAAGTTCATCGTGTTTCGTGATAATAATTTAACTCTTTCGCCTTTGTCCGTGTAAACTTCACTAAAATTTATAGATAGCAGAAGAAAATTATGATGAACGAAGAAGAGAATTATCCTATCGGAAAACTAGGTCAAAAGTGGACCGAAAAAGAAAATATTGAGTGGTTTGAAGCACAAACAATTAAACGTTCATATCAAGACGAAGTAGTAAAAAAAATAACAGCGCTAAACATTGATTTTGATGTTCAACAATATGGCGCACTTTCACTTGATGAAGCTCGCTATCCGCTGTTTGTTATTAAAACAAAAAATTGGGATTCAAGCAAAAAAACGGTACTTGTTACAGGTGGCGTTCATGGTTATGAAACCAGCGGTGTGCAAGGTGCATTGCGTTTTGTTGAAACACAAGCTAAGCAATATGCTGAGCATTTTAATATTGTCGTCGCACCTTGTATTAGCCCGTGGGGTTACGAAACAGTTAATCGCTGGAATACAAAAGCGATTGACCCGAATCGTTCTTTTTATCAGAATAGTCCGGCGGAAGAATCTGCAGCCATAATGAAATGTGTTGCCGAGCTTGATACTGATATTTTTGTGCACATAGATTTACACGAAACCACTGATACCGATAATTCTACCTTCCGACCAGCGCTTGCTGCGCGTGATGCCATAGAGCAAAAAGCGTGGGATATACCTGATGGATTTTATTTAGTCGGTAATAGCGTGAAGCCTGTTGCAGATTTTCAAAAAGCTATTATTGAAGCTGTTGAAAAAGTGACACATATTGCTCCAGCCGATGAAAGCGACAAACTTATTGGTGTGCCACTTGAACAACTTGGTGTTATAAATTACGCGGCTCGAGAATTAGGTTTATGCATGGGCTTAACAGATGCTAAATACATGACCACAACGGAAGTTTATCCAGACAGCCCTAAATCTGATAATGAAAACTGTAATCTCGCACAAGTGGCCTCTATAACCGGCGGGTTAGATTATATTTTAAAAAGTCTTTAAATCGCGGTTAAAATCATCGAAAATAACGATAATTAACGGACTAAGCATTTTCATCATGGTTAGTTCGTGTTATTTTTCCCACACATTTTATTTTAGGAATTAATATCCATGCCAAAGGCCAGTGATATAAAGAAAAATGCTGCTATAGAGCATAACGG